>NZ_JBEXLC010000186.1:0-16126 GCF_040609795.1 Nocardia sp. NPDC004604 | reverse complement strand
AGATACAAATTCTTCAGTTCCTTTTAAAAACTGATCTAACTGTTCATTTGTATCGGCGTGCTGATCCTGTCCAGGGTGCTGCTCGGATTCGGCACCTCGGCGGCCTATCCGGCCTCGATGTTCTTATTGCGCAGTGAATCCGAGCGGACCGGAGCGCAGAGCCCGGCCGGGGTGCTCGCCGTATTGTCGATCGCCAATCAGGTGATGGCGGTGGTCGGGCCGACGCTGGGTGGGGTGCTGATCGGCGTGGGCGGTTGGCATCTGATCTTCACCATCAATGTGCCGCTATCGCTGGCCTGCCTGGTGCTCGGGCGGATGCGCCTGCCCAGGAGGGCCGAATTGCCCGCGGCGGTGCGGGCGCGGCAGGACGGCGGTGTGGATATCGCTGGCATGGTGTTGTTCGCGGGTGCACTGGTCTCATCGATGCTGTTTCTGATGGAACCGGCCCTCGCGCACTGGTATCTGCTGGTGATCGCCGGTGTTGTCGGGCTGGTATTCGTGCTGCGGGAGTTGTGTGCCGCCGCGCCGTTCATCGATCTGCGGGTGCTCGGCGGTAATGCGCCGCTGCTGGCCACCTATGGCCGTCAGGTGCTCGCCTTCGTCACCGCCTATGCCTTCCTCTACGGCTTTACCCAATGGTTGGAGGAGGGGCGGTCACTGAGTGCATCCGTGGCGGGGCTGGTGCTGTTGCCGATGTCGTTGAGCGCCATAGTAATTACCGCCATTACCGGCCGGCGTCGCCAGGTGCGCGGCAAGCTCATCGCGGGCGGTCTGCTGCAGGTCGCCGCGTGCGCATGCCTGCTGCTGCTCGGTCCGCACACCGGAATCTGGCTATTGGTGGTCCTCGGCGTGCTGATCGGGCTGCCGCAGGGGCTCAACGGGCTGGCCAATCAGAATGCGCTGTACTACCAGGCCGATCCGGCGCGAATGGCGTCGTCGGCCGGATTGTTGCGCACCGGAATGTATCTCGGTGCGTTGATCGCGGCGGCGGCCGATGCGGCGGTCTTCCCGCATGCTGCCGATAGCGCCGGGGTGCACGAGTTGGCGGTATTGCTGCTCGTCGTGTCGGTGTTGTTGGTGATCGTCACGCTTGTGGATCGCTCACTCGCGCGCGTGGGGCGCGCGGCAACCTGATCTTCATATATCCCAGGACAATTCACCTCGAAAGGTCGCATCATGCCGGTTACCACACTCGACGAGCGCACCGCACTGGTCGTCATCGACCTGCAGCACGGCATCGTTGCTGCACCGCGCCAACCGCATTCGGCCGCGGCGGTCATCGAGAACTCCGCCGCGCTCGCCCACGCCTTCCGCGCCCACGGTCTGCCGGTGGTGCTGGTGCGGGTCTCGTTCTCGGCCGATGGCGCCGATCAGGTGAAGGGGCGCAATGAATTTCCGTTCCCGGGCGGCAATCCGCCGGAGGGCTGGGACCGGATCGTGGATGATCTCACCGGCCATCCCGAGGATATCCACGTCATCAAGCGCAACTGGGGCGCGTTCTACGGCACCGACCTGGACCTGCAACTTCGCCGCCGCGGCATTACCCAGATCGTGCTGGCCGGGATCGCGACCAGCATCGGCGTCGAATCGACCGCTCGCGCCGCACACGAACACGGCTACCACGTCACCCTGGCCGTCGATGCCATGACCGATTCCGATGCCGAGGCCCACCGGCACAGCATTACCAAGATCTTCCCGCGCCTCGGCGAAACCGGCACCACCGCCGAGATCGTCGAACTGGTCGCCACAACCCGCTGACCCGTTTCTTCGCCGGTCGTGAACATCGGTGTCACCTGGGGGCGAAGGGGCGCACACTGGCGAGATGATGACCAAGCTGATGCGAGCGATTCGTCGTTTGTTCGGACGCGGGGTTCCCGCCGGTGGCGGCCGGGGTCCCGGCGAAGCCGGTGGCGGCGCCGCGGGCGTCCGCGAGCCGCGCCGGCCGATACTGCCCGACGACCGACTCAGCGATACCAAGCGAATGGAACCGGATCCGCCGACGCTTCGGCTACCGGACGCGCGCCAGTGAGGCGTGACCGGTAACCGACCGCTGCGGCTCAGTTGTCTCCGCGCAGTTCCGGCATGGGCGGTAGCTCGATGGTGTCGGCGAGCGGGTCGATGCACTGGTCTTGCAAAATTTCGAAAAACGCCTCGGCCGAGCCATACCGCGCGGTGACCTCTCTGAGCAGCCTTTCTGCGGGCATGTTCGAGTTCATGTGGATATCGTGACCTACCGAACCTGGTCTGAAACGCGCGTTCGCTAAATATTCGCTAGGTTGTTAGTTATTGAGCGGCAAACAACGGGTTCGCGCATGCACCCGCCCGCCCGGTACCGATTACGTCTGGGTCGCCAGCACGAAGGGCAGAACCGCCGGTGCACCGGCGTTCCGGAGCGCATGTGCCGCCACCGTGAGCGTCCACCCGGTATCGGAGAGGGCGTCGACCAGCAGAATCGGCCCGTCGACCGAAATCGGGTCCGGGATCAGCCAGGAGTCGAACAGCCCGGCCACCCGGTGCGCGGAATTCGCGGCCGATACCGGCGGCCGGTCCGGACGCAACCGCAGGGTGCCGAGGTCGCGCAGGCGACCGACCTCGGCGAGGCGGGCCGCAAGGGTGGCGGTGAGCACCGGATGGCGATGCGATTCGAGGGCCATGACCGCGGTCGGGCGGGTCGCCCAATTCCACTCGCGCAATACCGCGATGCAGGCATCGAAGACCGCGTCCGGAACCGGATCGTCCGAGGCGTCGAGGAGGGCGCGCAGGCGCTGGCCCCAACCCAGATCGGTGAGCCTGCCGAGAGCTCGTCCGGTCTCGGCGCCATTGGTGATCTTGCCGGACAACCGGATGCCGAGTTTCGCCATCCCGGTCGGCCACTGTTTGCGCGGGGCGAGGTCGAGGCCGGGACGGTCGAGTCGGGCCCGGGTCGCGGCGATGGCCGAGGAATCGATGGTGGTATCGAGCCGGGTGCCGGTGCAGTTGTCGCAGCGACCGCAGCCGGGCGCATCGCCGTCGAGCGCGGGCAGTCCCGGGTCGTCGAGCTGGCGGCGCAGGAACCGCATCCGGCAGCCGGTGGTGCGCTGATAGTCGATCATCGCCTGCTGTTCGACCTCGCGGGCCGCGGCCAGGCGTTCGTAGCGTTCGGTGTCGTAGGTCCACGGCTGTCCGGTGGCGATCCAACCGCCGCGGACCCGGTGCACCGCGCCGTCCACATCCAGCACCTTGAGCACCATCTCCAGTCGTGAGCGGTTCAGCTCGACCAGCGGTTCCAGGGCGGCCGTCGACATGGCCCGGTCGAAATCCAAGGCGTCGAGTACCGAGCGCACTATGTGTTCGCGCGGAAAGGCAACGGAGGCAAAGTAACTCCAGATCCTGGTGTCCTCGGGGCCGGGCAGCAGCACCACCTCGGCGCGATCGGTGCCGCGGCCCGCACGACCCACCTGCTGGTAGTAGGCGATGGGGGAGGACGGGGCGCCGACGTGCACCACGAATCCCAGATCGGGTTTATCGAAGCCCATGCCGAGGGCGGAGGTGGCGATGAGCGCCTTCACCTCGTTGTTGAGCAGCGCCGCCTCCAGCACTTCGCGTTCGGCGGTATCGGTCTGCCCGGTGTAGGCGGCGACATTGTGCCCGTGCGCATTCAGCACATCGGCGAGATCGTGGGCGGCGGCGACGGTGAGGGTGTAGACGATGCCGGAGCCGGCCAGCTCGCCGAGGTGCCCGCTCAGCCAGGCGGTGCGCTCGACGGCGTCGTCGAAGTGGACCACGGACAGGTGCAGCGATTCGCGATCCAGGGTGCCGCGCAGTACCAATGGGGGTGGCAGGCCGACGGAGTCGGCGGGGTGGGTAGACGCGGTTTCGGAGCCGATCTGGGTCGCGACATCGGTGACCACCCGGTCGTTGGCGGTCGCGGTGGTGGCCAGCACCGGCACATCGGAGCCGAGATCGGCGATGAGGGTGCGGATGCGGCGGTAGTCGGGCCGGAAATCGTGACCCCAGTCGGAGACGCAGTGCGCCTCGTCGATCACGACCAGTCCGGCGTCGGCGGCCAGCTTGGGCAGCACCTGGTCGCGGAAATCCGGATTGTTCAGCCGTTCCGGGCTGACCAGCAGCACGTCCACCTCGCCCGCGGCCACCCGATCATGGATCTCGTCCCATTCGGTGACATTGCCGGAATTGATGGTGGCCGCGACGACGCCCGCGCGTTCGGCGGCCGCGACCTGGTTGCGCATCAGCGCCAGCAGCGGCGACACGATCACCGTCGGGCCGCGCCCCGCCCGCCGCAACAGCTTGGCAGCGATGAAATACACCGCCGACTTACCCCAGCCGGTGCGCTGCACCACCAGCGCCCGCCGCCGCTGCACGATCAGCGCCTCGATCGCCGTCCACTGATCCGCGCGCAGCCTCGCCCCCGGTCCCGCCAGGTCGCGCAGCAGCTCCTCGGCCCGCTCGCGCAGGTCGGGAGCTGTGAGGTCGATCGCTGACGTACCGGCCGCCGTGGTCATGCGCTCCATCGTGCCCGATGCCACCGACAGCGCTGCCGACCACCGCCGTGCGCACCATGCTGCCCGAATTCGACGGCTCGGCCGATACTCCTGGGCAATGAACAATAGGGTTGTGAATTGCTCTCTGGGGAGTGTGAGTGAACGCGAGTCTGTCTCGAGTCAAGATCTTGGCAGGATCCGGCCGGTCACATGGTTGATGCCACGGCCGGCGAGATCACCTGAGAGTGCTCGGTAATGCCGATTTCAGGATGGTGACCAGGTGAGCGGTTGCCTCTCGCGAGTCGTACCGAACCGGCCCGTTGTCATCACTACCGTCGCTTTTGGACTGATTGCACCGTGATCAGTTTTCGAGCACTGTACTGAAACGACGCGATTGCCACGCCTGCCGTCATGCGGCCCGATGACACCTCGGAGCCAGCGGCGTGGCCGAGCGTCATGACGGCGGTCAATAACCATTCGGGCGTGCAGTGGGGATCGAATTCGCCGGTGGCTTGACCACGGCGGATCAGCTGGTCCAGTGGCCCGAGTATCGGTGCGTGGGCATCATGATCGTCGGCCGGATCGGCGGGGGGCAGGTGCAGCAGCATCGGATAGCGCTGCATGATGTGCCAGCAGAGGTCGAGGAATCGCTGGAGGGCTTCCCCTGCCGGGCCTTCGCCAAGGCGAGCCACATCGATGGCGGCGACGACCTCTGTTGTGATGCGGGCAACCGCGGCCTGGATCAGCGCGTCGCGGGTCGGAAAGTGGGCGTAGACCGTTTGCCGACTGACCCCTGCGGCCATGGCCACGTGCTCGAGGCTTGCGTCGGGTCGCTCGCCGAGTGTTCGTACGGCGGCCTCGAGCACCGACTCCGCGCTGCGGCGGGCGTCACTTCTCCGGCGGCGGGGCGAACCAGTTTTCTCTGACATCCTTGTCAATCTTAGCGGATGAGCTTAGCCTTGACAGCGTTGTATGAATTATCTGAAAGGTGAACGGATATGGCAACTTCCATCACCCTCCCTGGACACGACCTTGCGGCATACCTCACCGCATATGTGGCGGAAATGGCCTTCGGGGCCGAAGAGCCCGAAGTCATCGTAGATCGGTACCACACCCCCGATATTCTCTGGCTCAGCGACGGGCACCCGATGGATCGGAACAGGTTGGTGGCTCACGCGAAACCGAGCCGCAAGAACGTGACCCAGTGCCGGGTCGACATCATGGACACCATTGCCTCGGGTGACCGTGTCGCAGCCCGTTACACGGTCATCGCCACGATGCGCACAGGCCGGACGATCGCCACCGAGATATACATGTTCGGCGATCTCGCCCCGGACGGGCGATTGCATCGGGTCGACGCCATCACGCGCGACCTATCCGAATTGAAAGATGAGGCACCAGAAGATGTTTCCGCCCACTGAAGACAACAGACCGCCACCGCGGTAACCGCCTTGGCCGGATTTCAACATCGGCCAGCGGCGGAAGCCCCTGCGGATCGTGGGCGCGCAGCCGCCTGGAGGCGTCCTCCGGTAACGGCCCGAACGCACTCAATTGCCGCTGGGCGCGTGGTCGTGAACGTCCGCATCTGCCGATTCCGCGATGTTTCAACGGCAGGTTCTCCCGACAGCAACGGTTACGGTTCCAGTGCGTCGGAACTGGCTCGCGACAAATAGCCAGCTGCACCCCAGGATGAGAGCATGATCGAAACCACGGCGGTGTTGGGAGTGGCTGCGACCGAGTTGGGAATGGTGCTGACGCCGGGCCCGAACATGATGTATCTGGTGTCGCGCACCATATCGCAGGGACGACGAGCGGGTCTGGTATCGCTATCGGGTGTGGCCGTCGGATTCATCGTGTATCTCGTGGCCGCCACCGTCGGGATTACCGCGATCTTCGCGGTGGTGCCGGGGTTGTATCTGAGCATGAAGCTGGCCGGCGCAGCTTATCTGGCGTACTTGGCGTGGAAGACGTTGCGCGGCGGCATCTCTGTGTTCGAGCCCTCCGATCTGCCCGCCGACTCCACGCGCAGGCTCTTCAGCATGGGGCTGGTCACCAACCTGCTCAATCCCAAGATCGCGATCATCTACATGGCGTTGATCCCGCAGTTCGTGACCCCAGAACAGGGGCGAGTCTGGTTGCAGAGCCTTCTGCTGGGCGCAGTGCAGATCGGTATCGCGCTGACGGTCAACGGCTTGATCGTGCTGGGAGCCGCCACAATCGCAGCGTTCCTGACCGGCCGCCCGCTCTGGATGCGGGCACAACGCTGGGTCACCGGCACAATGCTCGGCGTCGTCGCCGTTCTACTAGCTACCGACCGGACCCGCCCGGTTCCGGCCTAGGCTGACCGACGCGAATAACACGCTGCTGGCAAGTGCGCGGTAATGCCGAGTTCCGAATAGTTGGCCCAGTCCCACACTATTCACCGCCGTACGGCGTTAGAAGGCCAATATCAGCGCAGTAATGCGAGATCAGGCCGGATGATCTCGCCGCGATGTCTTGTGCCGGCCTTCGACGTCGGCGCTACCGATCATCTCGACACGGTGGTTGTGGGACGCGGATCAGCAGTGTTCGTATTGACGTACGTAGGGCTGCGACTCCGGTAAGACGTTGTATCCGGGTGTCTGGCAGCCGCCGACCACGACCTCGAAAAAGGGGCCCATGGAGTAGACGGGGCCGTTGGGTGTGTGGATCGTGTAGTCGACCGCCGCGCCGGAGCCTGCCAGGTAGGGAAGATGCAGATCGGCGAGTTGTGTGGTCTGCGCGGCGCTGAATTCCGTACCTACGGGAGGGAATACGGTCACGCCCAGTGTCCGGCCTTCAAAAGGCGGGTCGTAGACCGACACCCGAGCGAAGAACGGGATGGGTTGATCGGTCAGGAACCACTGCCACAGGTCGAGTTCGTCATTGGACGGGAAGCGAGGGGTGGGCTCTTGGTGGGGGGTGACGCGATCATGGGGCCATGGATACGACCCGGGGCTCCGTTCCGAATGATTGGTGAACCCGCGCTCCCGCTCATGAACGGTGGATACGATCCACTGGTTGGACGCCAGTTCGGGGAAATCCCGGATGATTCGGCGCATCGCCGCGATGGCGCGGTGAGGTTCGCTCTCGGAGCCCGCCCGGATGTCGATGGCGTTGGTTATGCGGTCCGCGAAGCCGCCGCTCGAGTCCCAGTGCACTTCGGTGCCCGCAGCCCATAGTCGCGCCCAGTTGTTTGCGGCGTTCGCTTCCGTGCTCACGTCACGGCCGAACATCCAGTACGCGGAATAGGAGTCCGCCATCCGGTCGATGGTGACCGTTATCGGGTCGCCTTTGAAACGGCGCGGAAGCGGTTGAGCGCCCATGGCATTCACCACAGACGCGGCCTCGGCCGCTGTGGCGTCGTCGCGGAGCTGCACGTCGAGTTCGGCGGTGAAATGCCTGCCCTTGTAGTGCTCGAAGCGGTGTGATGCGTCGGTCACCCCCGGAAGGGCCCGGATGGCCGTCTCGATCTTGCGTGACCAGCTGTCATGCTCGGCCTGGTCGCGTCCTCGATCGAAATAGCCGCATCCGGTCAGCAGGACAGCCGCCATCAGCAACCCGAGGGTGGGCACGGTAGAGCGCATAGCGTTGATCTTGCCAGCAATTGGCGTCACGGCGCTGCCGCCGACGCGCCCCCAGTCCTGTGGCCGGATTGCGAGAGTTTCGAGGTGGCTGGGGAATTGCGGTGGCGGTCATGGGGCTGGACAAGGACGTGGAGCCGACCGCAAGACCCGCCCCACCACGGTGGTTGGGAAGGCAGATGGCGTGGAAGCGTCTGCCCCGCACGGTTCTCGGGCCGGGAAGACGGGTACTGCCACTCCGCAAGGAACGGCTGCCTGAACGATGAGTCGTCATTCGTCATACGAACACTCACACTTCAGGTAACGGTGAGACGATAGCTCGGCACGCACGCACACCGTGGGCCCGCGCAGGAGGTAGCCATGACCAACTACGAGCCGCCGCCGGGTTGGTCTCCGCCCGGTTCCCAATTCCGCAGCACCGGTGGGTTCGGGCGGACTCTGGTCGGCATTCTGGTCGGTCTGGTGGTGACGCCGGTCGGAATCGGGCTGGCCGCCCATGCGGCGTTGGATACCCGGCAGTGGGTCATTCTCGGATCCGCGGCCAATCGGGCCGGATCGACCTTCCAGATCGTGGCAGCGGCACTGCTATTGCTGCTGGTCGCGGCGCTGGCCGCGTACTCACCGGCCGGGACGGTGCTGGCCGGACTGGTCTGGGGTGTGGTGCCGGGATTCGTGTACTTCCTTTTTCCCGACGACACCTGGCGGATCATTCACGACGATCTGCCGGTGCTGTCGGATGAAATGCGGTTCGCGCTGATCACCTGGGTGACCAGCGGTTTCCCATTCATCCTCGGCGTGCTCCTGATCGGTGCGGGCGTCGCGGGCACGCTGCGGCGGCGCTGAATACGTTCAGGCCGAATTGCCTACGCGATCTTTGCATGCCGACCTCGTCAACGCTCAGCAGCGGCTGCTGCATCGGAGTTGTCGCGGTGTCGCTGAGCTGGTTCGGGCCGAATTGCGGTTGTGTGCACCGCAATTCGGCCACGTCTCACCCCTTCACGCACAGCACCTGATGCAATGTCGCGACGATATCGACTAGATCGCTCTGTGCCGCGATCACCTCATCGATATCCTTGTACGCGGCCGGGATCTCATCGACCACACCCGCATCCTTACGCGACTCCACCCCTTCGGTCTGCGCGATCAGATCGGCGACGGTGAACTGCCGCTTCGCCGCATTCCGGCTCATCCGCCGACCCGCGCCGTGCGATGCCGACTGGAACGAGGCCGGATTTCCCTTGCCGCGCACCACATATGAGCGCGTGCCCATCGAACCCGGAATCAACGCCAGATCGCCAGCGCCCGCGCGCACTGCGCCCTTACGGGTCACCAGCATCGGTACGCCGTCGATCTCTTCCTCCGCCACATAGTTGTGATGGCAATTCCCGGTAAGGACGTTGTCTTCTAGAGCGAAAGAGTGTGTTCCCTCCACGACAGCGCAGAAGACCTCCGCCACGTCCGCAGTCGGCCTGACGGAACGAACGGTCCATCCCCGTCGCTCGACAGCCCGACTGTTGGCGGCCCAACGCAGGCGGTGCTCTGCATGGATGAAGAACTCAGGAGTGAGGTCGCCGCGCGAGATGCCCATGACGAATATTGCGGTTTCGGATCGGCCGAACCCTGTGCGTACCTTCCGCCGGATCGGGAGGGTGAAGATACCCAGTACATCGCAGGCAGCCTTGAAGAATTCGAGATTCTGGCGTTCAACGGACCAGATAGCTGGGCGGCCCGTCTTGCCCACCTCGCCGTCCGCCGCGAAGTAGCCTGAGAGCCAGCCGTAGAGGTCGGAATCCGATCCGTCGAGTGCGGGATACTCGCGCTTCCACTCGCGCGGAAGTCCGCCGAGCCGCTTATACTCCTGCACCAGTTGGCCTCGGTCACGAAGTGCAGTTACCTCTTCCTGCTTCACATGAGTTTTCCGTGTTGCGTCGGCCGCGTACACGTAGTGGTAGGTTCGCAACCGATCAGCGCAGTCGAAGTAGGACAGCAGTGCCTTGTCTTTCGCGCCATAGAAGTTGGCATGCGCCAACGAGTCACCTGAGATAGAGCCGTCCCCGAACACGAAGCCGCGGGCAATGCCATCCCGAGATGGCTGGAGCGCATCCGTGCGCTTCGGGTAGACGTAGGCGAGGCGATCCCCGACGCGCAAGCCCGAAGTGATTGCCTCGGTCCGATTGTGTGCCACCTTCGGTCGGAGTATCCAGCGATGGTCACCTGTCGCGCGGATCGTACGTTCTTGCCCATAGCGACCGATGACCACGTCCCAGAGTGGTTGATGCCCGAACGACTTGATGGGCGCTTTCACCCACTCGCCGCCTTCCGTGAGTACAGTGTGCGTCCCACCCGCGAGTTCCGCGATGGGACGGCAACCTCGGTCCGTCATGACCGAGGTCTCTCCTGCAAAGCAGGAGATGGGCTCGTCGAAACGCACTGTGCGCTCGCCGAATTCGTTCTGCACCGCACCGCATACCAGCGACAGCATGACCGCGCGGTTACGCGCGGCGTATTCCTGTGCCCAGGTGAGATCACGCCGGTAGGCTTCCATTTCCGGTGTACCGGAAAGGAATACGGCCAGATCGCGATCGGGGATGTCCTGGTTGTGCGGCAGTGCGCGCGCGATGGTCATATGCCGCTCGGCGAGTTCCTTGCCGATATTGCGGCTACCGGAGTGCAGCAGGATCCATACCGAATCATGCTCGTCCAGGCAGATCTCGATGAAGTGATTTCCGGAGCCGAGCGAGCCGATCTGCTTATGCGCCTTGGACTCCAATGCCTGCACGCCCGAATGCAATGCGCCGAATTCGGACCAGAAGCGGTTCCAGCCGGTGTTGTGCCGGGCCAGCTCGCCGTGGGACGCAGCGAACTGCGCCCCCAGCTTCGCGACATCGACCGCATTCTTGTGTGCCTGGAAACCCACCGGTACCGCCGCTTCGATGCGCGAGCGCAGCGAATGCAGATTGTCCGGCAGGTCGGCGGCGGTGAGGTCGGTCTTCACGCTTTCCATGCCGCAGCCGATATCCACGCCGACGGCGGCTGGCGCGACGGCATCGCGCATCGCGATCACCGAGCCGACCGTCGCCCCCTTGCCGAGGTGCACATCCGGCATGACGCGGACGCCGTGGACCCAGGGCAGTTGCGCGATATTTCGCAGTTGCTGCAGCGCGGACTGCTCGATGTCGTGCTCGTTGGCCCACATGAGCGTCTGCGCCCTCGTACCGCGCAGCTCGACGGGAAACATGGGGAACATCCTTTCTCGTTCGGTGTGTTCCCCTTCAACGCTAGATTCCCCGGACCACTATCCGCACATCATTTTCGGCCGGTTACGGCTCCACGAAATCGGCGGCCAGGCCGCACAGTTTCCATGTCCCACCGCGGCGCGCCATCGTCCCGGTGTAATCGATGTCCTTGAAGTACTGCCGATATTTCGCGGGCACATTGGTGAAGGATTCGTGTGCGAGGAAGGTCGCCGAATCCGGGCCGGTCTGGGTGATTCCGGTAATCGTGGTGGTGAAGCCCGCACCCTGGACCTCCGGGCCGATCCGCCCGTCGTATTGCGGCGTGTACTGCACGACCAGCGCGTTGACGGCCGGTAGCGCCTCCGGGCAAATGAGCGCGGCGAACGATTGCCACTGTCGGGCATTTGCGGTCGCGGCCAGTTGTCCGACGGCCTCGGTCAGCGCCGGTTCGGAGCTGGTCGGATTGTTCGTCGTGGTGCGCGCATCCGGCGGATTGAAGACCAGCGGCGCGGGCAGTGGCCGATATCCCGACGGCTCGATATTCTCGGCCACCGCGCGGGCCCAGGTGCCGTCGGCGATCATGGCCTGAATGGCATTGGTGATCTTGCTCTGCAGGACGGTGTCGCCCTTTTCGACGCCGACGCCGTACCGTTCGCGGGTGAAGGGGTGCCCGACGACCCGCAGCTCGTTCGGATGCTGTGCGGCGAATCCGGCGAGGATCACATCGTCGGTGCTGACCGCGTCGACCTCGCCCGCGAGCAGTTCGTCCACGCAGGTCGAATAGGTCTCCTCCAGGGTGACCCGCACACCGGTCGCGAAGTCTCGCTTGATCTTGTCCGCCGAGGTGGAACCCTCGCCGGTGCACACGGTCCGGCCGTCGAGAGCCTCCGGCCGATCGATGTCCGCCGCACTGCGTAGGACCAGCAGATCCTGACCGGCCAGCAGATACGGTCCGGCGAAGGACACCGCCTGCTGTCGATCGGCGGTGATCGAATACGACGCGACGACAAAATCCACCTCGCCGCTGTCCAGCAGCGCTTCGCGTCGATTCGACGGTGCCTCCAGCCAGCTGATCCGCTCGGCATCGACGCCGAGATATTTCGCGATATAGATCGCGGTATCGACGTCGAATCCGTGCGGAATCCCGTCCTCGCCCATGACCGACAGCCCCGGCTGATCGAATTTGATACCGATGGTGACGGTCCATGGTGTGTGATCGATCGGGTACACGCAGGCGGCCAGCACCACGCCGCTCGCCAGGCCGACAGTAAGGATCGAGCGCTTCATCGAGCCGAATCTCCTCTCGATGCCGGGATATCTCGGTCGAGCAGGTTCGCGCCCCCGCGCATATTCAGCTAATTATCAGCGCGAACGATTCGCGCATAATTTTCGCTGATCACGTGATAGAAGCGAGTGGGCATTGCGCGAAACCGTTCGCTTTTTGAGACATGGCTACTGATGAGCGATCGACAGGTTTCGATAGATGTGCGCCGCGTTTCCGTTGGCGATCGCAATGACGAGTGCTTCGGCGTCGGCGGTCGTCATGACGTCCTCGGCGATCCACTCGTCGAGCAGGCGGCCGAGACCGCGCCGCCACAGCACCGCCCCGAGGTAGTGCAGTTCCGGAAGTCCGTAGCCGTCCGAGGAATAGAGCATCGAACGGAACGGGGCGAGTTCGAGTGCTTCCGCGAGCACCGCCGCTGCCCGCTGTCCCACATAGGGAATCGTCAGGCCGAGATCGAGATGCACATGGTCGAAGGCGTGTGCGAGATAGGCCGCGTTGCGATGAAAGGGCCAGCAGTGCAGCAGTACGACCGATGTGCCCGAGTCCGCCGTGGCCCGCAGGAAGTCGGTGAGCAGCAATGGGTCCGCGTGCCGAAGCCGCAGATCGGTGTCGCCGAAACCGGTGTGGAATTGCAGGGGCAGGCCGAATTCCCCGCTGATGCGGGCACCGAGTCCGACCAGCCAGCCCAGGGTCGCCGGATCGGTGAGGCGGCGTTCGAGGGGGACTTCATCGGGCGGGGTGTCGGTGCGTGGGAAGTCGAGTCCGCAGCGGTAGGCCACGATTGTCTTGAGGCCGACGGCATTTCGGACCCGCCCGCGCAGCGCGGTCTCGATATCCTCGAACGGCGTCGTCTCCACGGCGACCTCGGCGATCACCCGTTCGGCGAGGTGTTCGAGTCGGACGATCTCGCGCACCTCACCATCAGCGACTGCCGCGAATTCCGCTCGTCCGCCGCCGAATCCGGTGTCGAGGAACCAGCGGGTGACACCGGTCGCGCGCAGTAGCCGAGTGGTCGTTTCGCGCCAGCCGAGTTCGGCGCGGCGGGCCAGATACCGCTCCGGATCCACATGCGGCTCCAGATCGAGAACCGGTGCGCACCAACGCCTTACCGCGAGACCGAGCGCCGAATCGAAGCTGCCGCGCTGCCCCTCGCCGAGCAGCTGCTCGAAACCGGGCCGGTCCAGATCGGCGGCCACTACGCCGTGACAGTGGTGATCGGTGAGCGCGATGCCATCGGTGAGCACGCTAGAACCGCCACCGGGTCAGCTCGGCCACCTTGGCCGGGCTGATATCCCGATAGCGTTCGGCCTCGGCGCGGCGCACGGTGAGCAGAGCATCGTGCAATTCGACACCGAGCGCCTCGGCGAGCACCTTGGAATCCGCCAGTGCGTCGGCGGCCTCCATGGAATTGGTCGGCAGCCGCCGCACACCTGAGAGCATGAGTTGTTCCGCATCGAATCCCACCGGATCGCCGGTGATTTCGGCGGGCAGCCGCAGTTCTTCGGCGACGCCAGCGAGCCCGGCGGCAATGACCGTGCCGACGATCAGATACGGATTACCGGTCGCGTCGAAACATTTGATCTCGGCATTGGCGGCCCATTCCTCGGTGCCCTGCACACCGGTGATGAAGCGCAGGGCGGACTCCCTGGTCTCCCGACCCCAGCATTGCCAGATCCCGGCCCACCGCGAGGGCTGCAGGCGCAGGAAGCTCGCCGGATTGCCGGCCCCGATCGCGACCAGTGCGGGCAGTTCCCGCAGTACACCGGCCAGGAAGGCCTCGCCGGCGCGTCGCATGCCGTACGGTCCGTCGCCAGCGGCGAAGAGCGGCCCCTGCTCGTCCTGAAGCGAAAAATGCAGGTGCGCACCGGAACCCGCACTGCTGGGCTCGATACACGGCGCCAGCAGCGCGCGCCAGCCGTATTGCGCGCTCACCTGCCGGATGGTGTGCCGGAGCAGGACCACATCATCGGCCGCGGCCACCGGATCGTTGGGTGCTACCGACAGCTCCATTTGCGCGAGCGCATATTCCGGATGGAACTGATCGACCGCGATCTCCTGGCGTTCCAATGCCGCGACCAGGTCGCTGGCGTATTCGGCCACCTGGCTCAACCGGATCATGCCGTAGGCGGGTCCGTATATCGCTGGGACGAAATCGCTTTCGGTATCCGCGCGCCCGAGCGCCCACTCCGTCTCGAAGGACATCGACAGCCGCAGACCCGACTCCTGCGCCGCTTGGGCCTGCCGGGTCGCGAACGCACGCTGGCAGGCGACGAAGCGAGTGCCGTCCTGGGTGTACTTATCGGCGGGCGCCCAGGCCCAGCCCGGCTGGCAGGCGAGTTCGGTCAGCCGGGACAGGTCCGGGATCAGGCGCAGATCGCCGTCGGGCCCGCCGAGATATCGGCCGACCGACATCAGATCGTCGAAGGTGAACGTCTCGAAGCAGGGGGAGACGCCGATCCCGTATTTGGCGGCATGCGCCAGCCGCCCCTTCGGCACCGTCTTCACCCTGGTAATCCCGGCATTGTCGACGAAGGACAGCACGACCATATGGGCCTCGAGGTGTCCGATCAGCGCATCGTGGGCACCTTCGGCCGGTATCCGGTCCGGCATGGTGGGCATAGTCCCAAGATAGGCCGCGCCCGCCCGCTTCGGGGCGGACTCGGCCGACCTGGTCGTGTTATGCGGTGGGTCGGGTGAACTCACCGTCTTGCATGCCTGCGGTGAAGGCATCCCACTCACCGGGGGTGAATACCAGTGCTGGGCCGGTTGAGTTCTTCGAGTCCCGAACGCCGACCTTTCCGCCGTCGAGCCATGCCACCTCGACGCATTGCCCGCTGCCTTCGCTGTAGCTGCTCTTGAACCAGTTCACCCCGGATAGGTCAACGTTCACCACGTTCGTGCTCCTTCGCCACCTGCCGTAGCAGGTTTCTGCTCTCCACCTCGCCCAGACATGCATCTCGCATGGCCGAAGCAAGCTCGCTATAGAACCGCACATCCTCAGGCTTCTCAAGATATACGTCCTGTGCGGCTCCGCCGTCGATGAATACCACTGGAGGCTCGATGGGTTCACCTTTGGCGATGCGCTCGAACTCCAGGATGATGAACGAGCTGTTGGGCGTCCCCCAGGTCAAACCTGCACTGTATGGATGTATCCGCAGCGTGATGTTGGGTCGCTTGGACATTTCGGCCAGGTGCCTCAGCTGCGCGGCCATGTTGCTCCGGTTGCCGATCACGCGGTATAGCACCGACTCGTGCAAGATCACGTTCAACTGGATCGGGTTGGTCTTGCGCGTGATGAGCGCTTGCCGTTTCATTCGGTGCTCGACGCGCCGGTCGACGTCGTCAGGGCTGGTGAACATGGGAACCGCGCTGATGATTGCCCGCGCGTAGTCGACTGTCTGGAGCAGGCCGGGAACGTGTTGCTCATGGCAGCTGGTGAGTCGGCGTGCGGCGGCCTCGAGCCCCACGTACATGTTGAACGCGTTGCTGTACAAGCCTCCATAGACGTGGTGCCAGCTCTTG
>NZ_JBEXLC010000185.1:0-16532 GCF_040609795.1 Nocardia sp. NPDC004604 | reverse complement strand
TAAATATGACATTGTCGTATTAAGTAACCGTAAAGCTGAACAACAAAAGAAATTTGTTTTAGGTAGTGTTAGTCATAAAGTTGCTAAACGTGCTAAAGTGTCACCTCCGGTTGGGTGCCACCGCGAAGAATCGAGTTCAGTTGTTGCCGTAGAGCTTTCGGTGTGGCGGGTTGTAGTTGCTGCTGCACGATGGTGCCCAGCAGCCAGGACAGGAGGGTGCGGGCCGTCGCGGCCGGGTCGTTGACGCGGAGTTCGGCGGTGAGGTCGCACAGCAGCGTGTCCATGTCGTTCAGGGTGTCGGCGACGGTGTCGGACGATCGTCGGCGGCCGGCATCGATCCAATACTCGAACCATAGGTACGCGGCGTTGGGTTGCTCGGCGAACGTTGCCAGGTAGGCACTTACCGCCGCCCACAACTTGTCGGCCGGATCGGACTCGGCCGCGGCGGCCCGGCGCAGCGACGTGACCGTTGCCGTCACGTGCTCGCGCATCGCGAGGTCCACGATCTGGTGAATGTCGTCGAAGTAATAGTGCACCGCGCTCTTGCTGAGCGGGCCCGCCTCCGCGACAGCGCGCGCCGTGCATGCGGCCAGCCCGTCACGCGCCAGAACCTGCTTGGCGGCGTCGATGATCTGCTCGCGCTTGCCGCGCCGGTTGGCTTCGATCACGGGTCTGGTCACAGCCCTAATCTACCGACCCCATTGCCAAGTCGGGACACCTGACCTAATGTTGGGACACATGTCCCAAGTTTTTGTATTCCACGACGTCCGCACTACCGACCTCGACGCCTCGCGCCGGTTCTACACCGAGATGTTCGGCTGGCCGGTCACCGAATCCCCCGCCGGCCCGCTATTCGGTGACGACAGCGGTGTCTGGGGCGGATTCACACCGCTCGCCGCGGACGATTCGCGTCGTCCGCAATGGATTCCGTATGTTCCGGTGCCTGACGTGGATGCCGCGGCCGAGCAGGCAGTCGCGCTGGGAGCGCGAATCGTCAAGCCCCGCACCGACCTGCCGCCGGGGTCAGTAGTTGTCGTCGACGAGCCCGGCGGCGCGACGCTTGCGCTGTGGCAGGCGACGGAGCGGTAGACGCCATGCGCTTGTCGTGTGCGCTGCCGCCCTCCGCAGCGATTACCGAGCATGCCCGGCAGGCTGAGCGCCTGGGCTATCACCGAGTCTGGGTATTCGAATCACCTGCGCTGCATACGGATCTGTGGATCGCGCTGGCGCAGGTCGCGGCTGCGACCGAACGCATCGGGCTGGGCGCCGGTGTCGCCGTCGCCGGCCTGCGCCATCCGATGGCGACAGCATCCGCGGCCGCGTCGGTCACCGAACTCGCGCCGGGACGACTGACGGTGGCGTTCGGCACCGGCCATACCGCGCGCCGGGTACTCGGGCAGCGGCCGGTTCGGGTTGTGGATCTGGTCGACGAGGTACGTCAGGTGCGGTCGTTGCTGGCTGGCCAGGTGGTCGATATCGACGGAAAAGCCTGCCAGATGCGGCAATTGCCCGGCTTCGGCCCAGCCCGGCCCATCGAGGTGCCGATCTGGCTGGCCGCCTCGGGCCCACGTGCCATCGCGGCCGCGCGCGATCTCGAGGTGCCAGGTGTGCTGGTCACCAATACCCCGGACCGGTCCTGGCGCGAATGCGCTCTGCTGCGATTCGGCACCGTGCTGCGCCCCGGCGAGGACCACACCACGCCCCGTGTCATCGACGCCGCGGGGCCCGGCTGGGCCAGCATCGTGCACGCGATCTGGGAGGGTTCACCGGAAGCCGTCGACGATATCCCCGGCGGCGGCCGCTGGCGAGCAGACCTCGAGGCCCACCGGCCGCCGGCACAACGCCACCTCGACGTTCATCAAGGGCACCTCACCACCCTGAACGGCCGAGACCACGACCTCGTCACCGCCGCAGGCCCAGCCCTGCTCACCCCCGGCTGGACCGGAACACCCGAACAGCTACGTGACCAGGTAGCTCAGGCGGTTGCGTTCGGTGTGACCGAGATCGTCTACGCCCCGGCCGGCGGCGACATCACCGCCGAACTCACCGCCTACGCGAAAGCTCTGAGCATGGTCTAACAGCCCGGCCCAAGATCCACCTCAACCGATAGGAACCACCCGGGACGCCCGGAAATGGCCGCGTATCGTGCGAACAACCCAAGCTGATGATTGGGCCGTGCGCGGTGGTCTTCTATGTGCCAACAATGCGCGCCGATCGCCGCTAGATCGGTAAATCAGCAGGTCAAGCCTTGGTTTTCAGCTGCCGAGCGCCTACCGGCATGATCCGAATCGCTGGCCCATCGACTGTCAGGGTGTTCGGGTTGTGGAGCGTTAGGCCCATCGAACAGTGCAGCCGCAGGTCATCGACCTGAGGCTGCACTGTGGTGTGTTATTGCGCGAACACCTTGCGGTGGTTCAGCCATCGACGAGCGTCGTTTGTGTCCGAGCGAGCTGTGTGCCGAGCTCGACAGTCACCGCGCCGCGCTCAGCTGATCGTTGGAAGCCTCGGTTCAGAACTTGCCGGTGTGGTGTTCGATTCGGTGCCCGAGTTGGGTGGCGAATTCGGTGATGAAGTCCTCGGTGAGGGGCGGCCAACCCCAGAAGTCGAAGGCGAGGGTACCCAGGGCGAAGTTGTCTGCCCATTGCCAGGTGGTGATGGGGCTCGTTGTGGTGCAGGAGGGGCAGATTGCTGAGCCGGCGCCTGTTTGTTTCCACGCGTCGATCGCGTCCGAGAACGGCTGCCATACGGCGGGATCGGCTTGCCATTGTTGCGGGTAGTCGATGATCGTGGTGGTGGCCTGGCAGCATGGGCATATTGCGGAGGCCGGTTCGATGCCGCCCTGGCCGGGATAGTGGTCGTCGCGGCCGACGATGACGGCGACGGGGCCGGGGATCCAGTCGGCGCCCCATTCATGGGTGATCTGCGGCCAGTCGGGGCCTGGGACATAGCCTTGGTCGACCTGGAGGCTGTACATCGCCTCGCGCGAAGTCTCGCGAAGCAGCCATCGTCGCGACACCATCCAATCCACCATGTGTTCGGCCAGCGTGCTCGCGTCGGCCGAGGTTACATCGAGGTCGACGATTCGTTCGAAATAGTCACCCACACCCGCATCCTGCCACCAAGGACCGACGCCCGGTCATCTCTTGCGAGGTCGGTGCCGAGATCGATGCGATCGACAGCACGATGATCGAACTCCCGCGGGTTCGTCGGCGGGAGTGGGGGCGGTGAGGCCGAAGGCGGTCGGCGACATGGCGCCTTCGTCGACGGTGGCGATGTCGTTGAAGCCGAAGGGGCGCGTAGCGGGCGTTGAACTCGGCGGCCGCCTGGAAGAATCAGACAACCTTGCCGTCCTTGGCCCAGCCAGGCATGCCCTACAAGGTCTCCCCACACGGCACCCGGTGGGAGGCAAGCCAATACCCCACCGGGCACCTGGACCAAATCCTGGCCGGGATCGGGTCCTGACACCAGTCCCCGACTAGCCGCACGAGCTTCGGCTCACCGACCTGGTCACCTCCATCACCGGGCTCTCGGCGGTCGGTGCAGCGGCGATTCTGGCCGA
Source organism: Nocardia sp. NPDC004604 (assembly GCF_040609795.1). Lineage (NCBI taxonomy): Bacteria > Bacillati > Actinomycetota > Actinomycetes > Mycobacteriales > Nocardiaceae > Nocardia > Nocardia sp. NPDC004604. The sequence continues at coordinate 12,973 of NZ_JBEXLC010000185.1, read as the reverse complement.
AACCGCCGACCCCGCCCAGTTCACCACCGCCCGAGCCCTGGTCGAACACGCTGGTCTGGCACCGCGAGAGAAGCTGTCCGGCACGTTCACCGGACGCACCAAACTCACCGGCCAAGGCCGATCCAGCCTGCGTTTGGCCGCGTGGTGAGCGGTCTAGGGCGCCCAACGGGCGAACCCTGTCTATGCCGCTCGCTACCAGCATCTGACCGGCCGCGAGGACAACAAACTCACCCCCACCCAAGCCCAGGCCGCCATCGCCGCGACCATCCTGCGTCACCTGCATGCTGTCATCACCACCGGCAAGCGCTGGGATCCACACACTGCCACCACGGCACCCGCGCCACCATCACCCCAATCCCGGTGGCCACCTGAATATTTCAGCGACCATCGAGCGGGCGGTCGGGGCGAGCCCCACGCAGCATAGAGACACACCGTGATCTCGCCTGTAATTATGGGCAGCCCCGACCGTCATCACCTCAACCCGATTACCCGCTGCAGGGACCAACGCCATCACCGCTATGCCGGGACGACGACGGCCGAGGCACCGACCGAACCGCTTGACACAAAACGACTTACGCTGATTACAGGACATTCGGCAAACGATTGGCGGCCTCAACCCTTCGTCCATGTCCTGGGGAGCAGTTGGATGACTTCGGGGAGGTGGCTAGGGGTGGAGGGAGATCTCGAAGGAGACTGCATGCGACGCGGAGAAGTCTGGTGGGCCGAGTTCGATGAGCGGCGCCCTGTGGTGTTGCTCGACGGCGACGAGTCGTCCGGCTTCCAGGCGTTGCAGATCGTGCCGCCGGCGGGCATCGATATCAGTGGGTTGGGCATCGAGGTGCAGATAGGTGCAGGCGAATAGGTTGGGGCACTTCATATTTGATGCTGTGATCGCTTACCCGCCGGAAAGCAGCTTCGTTGCACCGCGCCGGATTTCCTCGATCACCGCGTCGAGCGCGCGGCCCGGCGACCGGCGGCGGTGACGGACCAGCAGCAATCCGGGTTCGACGATCGCCGGCCCGGGGAAACGAGCCAGCCGCCGCTCGTCGACGGCGAAAACGGGCAGTACGGCCAGTCCGAGTCCAGCCGCGACGCAGGCCCGGGCGGCCTCGATACTGCCCAACCGAGTCGTGCGAACCACTGCCGCACTGTCCCGCAGGCACCGAGCGACCTCGTCGCTGTAGGTGCAGCCCTCTTCGAGTAGGAACCATCGCTGCTCCGCCAACTCCGCCCACGATTGCGCTGTCACCGATTGCCGCCGATCGGTAACGAATGCGAGTTCGAGGGTGCCCAGCTGATCGACAACGAGATCGGGCGCCTCGAGCGACGGCTCGAGCATCAGTGCGAGCGCATAGCGGCCGGTACGTAGCGCGTCGGCCGCGTCGGCCGTGCCCGCCGGCGACAGCATGACCTCGACCCCCGGATGACGTCGTTGCAACGCCGCGATCACTCCGGGAAGCAGGTGCCCGCACAGGGATTCCGGCGCCACGATGCCGACCGTGCCTTGGATCGGGCCGGCTACATCCGGATCGGCGCGCAGCGCTGCCTCGGCATCGAGGACCAGACCGGCTTTCTCCAGGGTCCGCCGCCCCGCGTCGGTCAGCGTCGCGCCGAGCCGCAACCGATCGAACAGCCGCAGCCCGAGCTCGGTCTCCAACGTCTTGATGTGTGCGGTCACCGTCGACTGGGCGAGGTGTAATTCGGCCGCGGTCGCAGTGAAACTGCCGGTCCTCGCGAGTGCGACGAAGGTGGCGAGTACCCGGGTGTCCATACCATCGATGCTATCGGAATATTCGATGGAGAATATCAAAATACATCGTTGGACTCGATCGTCGCGCGATGCGAGCATGAGACATATGAGCACCGAAGTACTGCGCTACACCGCATTCAGTACCGATCCGGCCGGCGGCAACCCCGCCGGGGTCGTCCTCGATGGGACCGGACTCGACGACTCCGAGATGCAGCGGATCGCCGGGAAGGTCGGCTATTCGGAGACTGCCTTCCTGAACCACACACGCGACCGGCACTACCGGGTTCGGTATTTCAGCGCGCTCGCCGAGGTCGATTTCTGTGGCCACGCCACCATCGCAACCGCAGTCGCACTCACCGAACGCATCGGCCCCGGCACACTGAATTTCCGAACCAACATCGGCGATATCGTCGTCGAGACCAGTACCGCCGACGATCACCCGGCCGCGACATTGACCAGCGTCGCAACGCATTCCAGGGCGGCGACCGCGACCGAGATCTCCGACACGCTGGAAGCACTGGGCTGGGACCCAACCGATCTCGATCCGGCCTTTCCTGCCCGGGTGGCTTATGCCGGCAACGACCATCTGATGCTGGCCGCCGCATCCCGCGAACGCCTGGCCGCCCTGGACTACGACTTCGACGCCCTCGGCGCAGTCATGCGCGAGGCCGGATGGACGACGGTGCACCTGTTCTGGCACGAGGACGACCGCCGCTTCCAGGCCCGCGACCCCTTCCCCATCGGCGGAGTCGTCGAGGACGCCGCAACCGGTGCCGCAGCGGCGGCCTTCGGCGGATACCTCCGCGACATCGGTTATGCCGAATCTGGCCGAATCACCATCACCCAGGGCGTCGATATGGGTCGGCGGAGCCGGCTGCTGGTCGACCTCGATCCAGCCGCAACCGGCATTCGGGTCACCGGAAACGCAGTGCGGATCGACTGAGCATCAGCCGGAACCGCGCCGAATTCCGGATCGGAGCGGCAAATCGCCGCGGCGGCGGTGCAGTTGCTAAGCCATGCCTGTACCGCTGCCGTGATCGCCGTCGAGCAATACGGCACTGAGCGTTTCACCTCGTGCCGCATGGCATTGCGATACCACTGGCTCTCGATCAGCCCAGCCGCAGACAACACCGACGCGTGCTACTGTCGCGGCTTGGCCAGGTCCGACATCCACCCGGGTAACGACGTGCCGCAGAGCCTTGCCCGGCGTCGTGCCACGCCGGGACGCTCACCCCGGACGTCCGCGCCGAGCAGGGCGGCGGTGAGCCGCCAAGACCTCCACCGATGATCGCGATCGGGTGATGGTACTCATGGCCCCTTCGAGGTGCTCATGGCGGGGAAAACACTGAATACCGCTGGCGCTCAGGCGTAGTGGCTTGGGCTGTCCGGATGCGGGTTCGTGCCCCTTTGCCGGCGGGCGGTCAGTGTTCCGGGCGGCCGAACCAGCGGGTCGCGGCTTGTTGGAACGCTTCGGGATCGGGGCCATGGTCGTCCGCCCAGGCCACGATGCCGTCGGGCCGGATCAGTACGGCGCCGAGACCGAGGTTGTCGTGTACCGGGCCGGCCGCGTAATGGATCCGGCCTTGCCAACCCTGGGCTGCGTCCCGGAGTGCGTGGTCGGTGCTGAAGTCGAGCGCGACGCCGTGTCCTTGCTGTAGGAGGTCACCGAGGCGAGTGTCGTCGTCGAAGCGAAAGTCAGGGGCGGTGTGGCCGGCGCGGGGCTGTCGGCTGCCCAGGTCGTAGCGGTGGGCCAGTCCCGATGTTTTCCGGTACACGTGGGTGGTTCCGTCTGGGGTGCTCATCAGGTCGCGGACCAGCCGCTGCAGGGCGGGGGCATTGGGGCCCGGTTGCATGGTTGCGACCTGGGCCCGGGACCAGTCGAGAACAGACGCGCCGATGGGGTGGCGCTCGCTGGTGTAGGTGTCGAGCAGTCCGTCGGGCGCGTGGCCGTGCACGGTTGCCGCGAGCTTCCACCCGAGATTCATCGCGTCGCCGATGCCGAGGTTGAGTCCTTGGCCGCCGAGTGGGGAGTGGATGTGGGCGGCGTCGCCGGCGAGCAGGACGCGGCCGTTGCGGTAGGTCGTGACCTGCATGGCGCGGTCGGTGAAGCTGGAGGCGAGGTGGACCTCGGTCAGTGTCACCTCGGTGCCGGAGACCCGGCGCAGGACCGCTTGGAGGTGTTCGCGGGTCAGCGGCTGTGAGCGGTCGAACGTGGCGCCGTCGAAGTCCATCATGCCCAGGTGTCCTTCGAAGGGCGTGCGCAGGTACATACCGGTCGGTGTCAGGTTGAACCCGAGGCGCAACTGTTGCGGGTCGGCGAAGGTGACTCGTGCGACGTAGCCGGTGAACAGCGGCTCGGTGCCGACGAACTCGAAGCCTGCGAGCCGGCGTACCGCGCTGCGGCCGCCGTCGCATCCTACGAGCCACCGCGCCCGGTACTCGTGCCCGCCCGCTGTCGCGACAACGGCGTCGTCGTCCTGGGTCACGGCTGTGACGGGAACACCCCGGATGATCTGCGCACCGAGCGCGGCGGCCCGCTCCGCCAGCACCGTCGTGACCGCCTCGAGGCTGGTCATGATCGGTTCCATCGCCGGACTGGGCAGCCGGTGCGGGAGGGCGTCGGTTTCGATGTTGGTCGCGTCGAGCGTTATTCCCGCGAAGTGGCTCACATTCCGGGGAGGTGGGGTCTGGTCGGCATCAGGGGCGGCGCCGACCGCTGCCGCATCGACACCGGACACTTTCAGCAGTGCGGCCAGCATGCCGCGACGGTAGAACGCTTCGACGGAACCGGGGGTCAACCCGCGCAGCCCGAGTGGGAGTGTTTTCAACGGCGAGTCCGGGTCCGGGTCCTGCTCGAGTACCAGGACAGCGCAACCGGCCAGCGCGAGTTCGCCGGCCAAGAACAGGCCGATCGGGCCGGCGCCCGCGATTATGACGTCATGCATGAAGAAATTCCCTTCTGATTGTCGCTGACCCGATCGGATTCGACGGGTCAGCGCAGGTTGGTGATGCCGTCGAGGACGGCGGCGATGCCAGTGAGGAACTGCTCGCGGTCATCGTGCTCACGCATCTGGCCGGCGATCACGTGCATGAACGGGTAGTCGTCGGGATCGAGTTCCTGCCACGCGGTCGACACCGCGCCGAGGAACTCGCCGCGGTCGGCCTGGGGGTCGACACCCGAGGTATCACCGTCCACACGGGCGTGCTGGCCGACGGCACCGAGGATGTAGTGCACCAGCGTCGAAGTCGCGTCGAACCACGCGGCTTGCGGCACACCCAGTGCCCCCACCTGCCGGCCGAACCGCTCGAAGATCCCCACCGTCACCGGCCCGCACGGATTGCGGGTGATCTGCAGGGCCAAGCGCGTGGCAAGCCACTGATGTTCGGCGATCGCGTCGAACAGGCCCAGCGCCACGGCGCGGATCTCGTCCCCCGCAGTAGTCCGGGCCCCGGCGGGCTCGGTGTCCAGCACAGTGCCGATGACTGTTTCGGTCGCGGCATCCAGCAGCTCGTCTCGGGCGCCTACCTGGTAGTAGATCGCCCCGGTTCCGGTGGCCAGGCGCTCGGTCAGAGCCCGGACCGTCAGCGCGCTCTCGCCGCCGCCGTCGAGCAGCTCAATAGCGGTAGCGATGATCTGCTCCCGGGAGAGCACCTGGTTGCGCCGCTGTGCCCGGCGTGCTCGTGTTGCCATGGCCCGATTCTGCCAGCATTTTTGGAGCATCGCACTAATTTGGATCAATGAACCAATTAAGGTACGTTTTCCACATGCCAGATACCCACTCCAGGGTCACCGCACGGGCCGCTGCGGCATCACCGAAGCATCCCGGACCCGTGGTCATGCTTGTGCGAGTGCATGCGCGGCCGGATCAGATCGACGTAGCGCAACGGGCGCTGGAGAAGATCGCCGGTCCAACTCGCGCCAACCCCGACTGCCTGGAATTCCGTATCTTCCAGGACCGAGACGATCCGCAGTCGTTCACCCTTCTGGAACACTGGGTCAGCCTCGAGGCCAATATCGAACACGGCAAACGTGACTACATGGCCGAGTACATCGCCACGAAGGACCAGATCTTCGACGCATTCCGCGGCGAGTTCGTCCAGGAGATCTGCCCACCGGGTACTGGTTCCTTTGCCGAAGCGCAATGAAACGCGACCGCGACTCGATCACATCGGTCCGAGGCCGGAGCACTCGCGACATCTTCAATGATCAAGCGCCCGAGCGCATCCCGAACGGGTCAATCACGAAAATTGGGCCAGATCCGATTTCTGACGGCGGTTGTTCACGAATGTCGACGGCGGCGGGCGGGGTTGCTTCGCGCACGACGCGCCAGGCCTGATCCGAATCACCGGCCCTTCGACCATCAGCGGGTTCGGATTGTGGAGCGTTAGGCCCACAGAGTAACGAAGCCGCAGGTCAAGTGCCTGCGGATGCGTTGCGATTGTGGCATTGCACGAACACCTGTCGGAGCTCGTAGCCGATCCAGGTACCCGTCGGAGTTCGGGTATCCGAACGTCGGGGACCTTGACGAAGGCTGGCACGAACAGCGCCGTGACCGGAGCAGCCGGACAGCAATCCATAACGAAGCGTTCGTCGGCCGCGGGAATGACGTCCGGAATGGGCCGAACATGGACTTCGACACCGGAAGGGTGCCGGTTGTGGAGCGTTAGACCCATTGAACAGGTGAAGTCGCAGGTCATCGACCTGCGGCTTCACCTGTTGTGCGTTATTGCGCGAACACCTTGCGGTGGTTCAGCCATCGACGAGCGTCGTTTGCGTCCGAGCGATCCAGGGGCGTCAAGGCCCGGCGCACTCCGGGCGGGCGGTCCGTGCAGCGAGAGTAGACGCCCGCTCATGCCGATGTGCGCCTGTTGCCGGGGACCGGGAGTGATCGTGTCGACGGCTCACTCTCGTCGGCGGTGTCAAGGCGTGACCTGATCACGGTCGCCGTCCGTTTATGTGGGTGGTGAGGCGGGTCAGCAACGGCACGCAGTCCCGCAGCTGCTGCCGCTCGTCCGGGGTGAGCGTGTTTTGGATGGCGCTGTCGAGTGATGTGGCGCGCTGGGTACGTTCGCGCCGCAGGCGGGCACGGCCGGTATCGGTGATGTACAGCAGGTGCTTGCGGCCGTCGTCGGGGTGAGGTTCGGTGCGCACCAGGCCGGTGTCGAGCAGTTCCTTGACGGACTTGGCGGCCGACTGGTGCGTCACGTTACGCCGTTGCGCCAGTTCGGCGGTGGTGTGCGGGCCGTCGCGGTCGAGGTGGCCGAGGATGGCGGCCTCTCCGGTCGGCATGGTGTCGGCGACCCGCACGGCGCGGACCAGATCACCGATCGCGTGCCGCAGATCTTCGGCCAGTGCGTCGTTCACCACTCCACCTTATCCGAATAACGCACTCTAGTTGTACAATTTAGTTGTACAGTTTGGTTGCATTATTCAGGAAACCTGAGGAGCCTCATGCAGCTCACCAAGTTCGGTCATGCCTGCGTCCGTGTCGAGATCGACGGCCACCGCCTGGTGGTCGACCCGGGCGGCCTCACCGATCCGCAGGCGTTGGAGGGCGCCGATGCGGTCCTGGTCACCCACGAACATTTCGACCACTTCTCGGAGAAGATGCTTCGCGAAGCCGCACAACAGAATCCGGCCCTGCGGATCTGGACCAACACCTCCGTCGCCCGGAAGCTGGACGGCCTGGGTGCGCGAGTCACCGCCGTCGGTGCGGGCGAGGTCTTCACCGCGGCCGGCTTCGAGGTGAAGGTGTACGGCACCTGGCACGCGGTCATCCACCCCGCCGTCCCGCGTGTCGGCAACATCGGGTTCTTGATCGACGACGCCCTGTTCCATCCCGGCGACGCCCTCACCGTCCCGGACGTCGCCGTCGATACCCTGCTGCTGCCCGTGCACGGGCCCTGGTCCACCACTGGACAGCTGATCGACTATGTGCGGGAAGTGGGCCCACGCCAGGTTCTCGCCGTCCACGACGGCGCACTCAACGACATCGGCATCGCGATGGTGGCCGGCTTCCTGGGCGACAACGGCCCCGGCATCGGCGCCCAGTACCTTCGGATACCCTCGGGCACATCCGCCGAAATCGCCTGAGATCGCCTCCGGTACAACCGCAGATAGCCCGGGCCTGCACGTCTACTTTGCGGAATTACCGCCCACTGAGCGATCCGAACGGCTAAGTCGGAAGGGCCGCCGGCCCGGTCGCGCCCGCCCATTCTGTAAGTAGCCGCATACCGAGCGAACGACCCGAACTGAACGCTTGGGGCGCTTGGGAGTGTGCGCGGTGGTCTCCGATGTGCCAGCGGAGCGCCGATCGCCGACAACTTGGTGGAATCGGTGGGTCATGCAATGGTCTTCACCCGCCGAACGCCTACCGGCACGATCTGAATCGCTGGCCCTTTGACCGTCAAAGTGTTCGGGTTGTGGAGCGTTGGGCCCACTCATGAAGGCCCAGACTCGCTCACTCGAGGTAGGGCTCGTATTCGTTGAAATCGGCTAATACGGCAAGTAAGGCAAGCGGCAACCCGCACCCCGGTGATCCGGGGCGCGGGTTGCTGAGATCACCGGGACAGTGAGGCTGCGAAGGATGTGATGGCGTCGGCATAGGCGCCCGCTTCGCTGAGATACAGTCCGTGCCCGGCGCCGGGCAGCACCGTGAGCGACGCGTTCGGGATCAGTTCCTCGCAGCGGCGGCCGGTCAGCTCCAACGGGTTGTTGATGTCGGCGTCGCCCTGGATTATCAGGGTCGGCACCGCGATGTCGGGCAATTCGGCGGTCAGGTCCACGCCCACATTGGTTTCGAAGGCCGCCAGCATGACCGGTACGGGCGTGTCCACCATCTGGCGGCGGACGCTGTCGGCAAGTGCCGCCGAGATCGGGCGGGCGGTGCCGAAGAAGTCCTCGGCCCGCCACGAGTCGAGCATCGCGCCGATGTCCGTGCGGATGAACTGCCGCATCGCGACCACCGCTTCCGGCGGGATACCGTCCGGATTGCCAGGAGCCTGCGCCAGCATCGGAGCGCTCGGGGCGCTGAGCACCAGGCCGGCCACGCGCGCGCTGCCGTGTCTGGTGAGGCAGCGGGCCGCCTCGGCGCCGCCGAGCGAGTGACCGACCAGCAGCACGTCGCGCAGGTCGAGCGCGTCGAGCAGTGCGGCGAGGTCGTCAGCGAGTGTGTCCAGATCACAACGCAGTTCGGCAATGTCGGAGCGGCCGTGGCCACGGCGGTCGTATGCGATGCAGCGGTATCCGGCGTCCAGGAAATCGGGCAGGAGATAGTCCCACATACCCTTGTGCACGCCCCAGGCATGGGCGAAAACGATCGGCCTGCGGTCGGCGCCGCCCCAATCCGTGAAATGGATGCTGGTGCGGTCCTTGGTCTCGATGAACGGCATGATCCTCCAATCCGTGAGCACTACCCCGTTCTGGGTCGGTGCTTTTCGAGGATCGGGCGGCAGCGGGGTGAGTGTCGACTACGTGGCAGGTAGTCGACTCGCCGACCCGCCGCGTCCTACGCTCGGCGGCATGACCTCGACTCGCGACAATGTCGGACCGCTGGTGCGCCGCCACCGCGAGCGCGCCCGCTTCAGCCAGATGGCACTGGCCCTCGAAATCGGGGTGTCCACCCGCCACCTCGGCTTCGTCGAGCTGGGCAGGTCCCGGCCTAGCCCCGAACTGCTGATGGCCATTGCCGAGCGACTGGACGTGCCCCTGCGCGAGCGCAACGAATGGCTGCTCACCGCCGGATACGCGCCCCGCTACGCCCAGACACACCTGGACGCTCCGACCATGCGGCGGGTGCGCTCCGCCCTGCAAACGTTCCTGGACGGGCAGAACCCCTATCCGGCCGTCGCGCTCGACCGCGGCTGGAACGTGGAGCTGACGAACCACGCAGCTCAGCGGCTGACCGATTCCCTGCCCGCACACGTCCTGGAGCCGACCCGCAACGTCTTCCGCATCGCCCTGCACCCTGACGGATTCGCTTCCCGCAGCGCCAATTTCGCCGAATGGTCGCCTTACGTCCTGCGCAACCTCGACCGGGTGGCCACCCGCACCGACGACCCCGCGCTCCGTGCCCTGGCCATCGAGGCGCAGTCCTGGCCCGCCGTTCCCGCGCGCAAGAGCTGGTCCGATCCCGCCCCCACAGATCCCGAAAGCACGGTCCTCACCTGGCGGATCCGCCTGCACGACCAGGACCTCACCCTGTTCACCATCATGAGCGTCATCGGTACCCCGTTGGACATCGGTCTGTCCGAACTGACCATCGAGACCTTCGTCCCCGCTGACTCCGCCACCCACGAGCTCCTCTGGGAATGGTCCCAAACCTCCCAACCAGACGGAATAACATGACGCACGACGAGAAAGCGGTCCTCTCGGTCGGTTGTCAGCACCGATCACCCCGCCGTGGCCCTGCGCCGGGCGTCGACAGGCTTGATCCGGATCTCAGGACCGGCGGCTACCAGGGTGTTCGCGTTGTGAAGCGTTAGGCCCACAAATTGACACGAATAGTGCTGTTGATCAGGGGTTTTGCTGTCTCTCGGCCATGAGACCAGCTTCGGTCGCATATCGCCTGGTCAGCGCCTGTTTTCTTGTTCTAGTTGGCCTCCGAGGTGTGTTTTCGTTCCCACTCGGTGTTGATCAAGTCGGAAGGCACTCTTCATTACCGCGACCACGAGCCATGCTCGTCGCAAGTGCGGTCTCGCCTGGTCATCATGGATTGATGTCAGGACCGAGCCCGCCCGTGTGTGTCGCGGGTGCGGACGCCCCGCTCGCGCAGATGGTTCAACACGGTGGCCAGATCGGCGGCGAAGTGTTCCCGACTCGTGCCAGGGACCAACCGAGACGGTAGAGGCGGATCGCCTCGTCGGTCTGGTCGGGGGACAGGCCGCGTCGGCGCATCGGCACGTCGTGCCGATCCAGGATGGCGCTGATGGTGCGGCGGTCGACACCGAATCGGTTGCTCAGTTCGTAGGTCGTTGCGCCAGCGACATAGTCGTGTATCAGCATCTGGATGTGGTCCTGATCGAGTTGTCGTGCCCGCCTCGGCGTGGACCAGCCACCGTTCTCGATGGCGTCAAAGGCGGCAACGAACGATACCGAACCCCTTTGACTGTGGCGGCGTGAGACGAGCTGCTATGCAGCACTTTTCGGGCTGCCGAACAACCGATATGCGGCATTTACGGGTACTTGATCGAACCATAGCCAGTTGGAGCGAATGTGGCTTATCGGTAGCCGTGAACCCGTTCGTAAAGACTGGTTGGCCATTTCGCGTTCTGCGGGTCGGCGACATGCCGAAAGCCAGTGCCCTCGTAGCCTCAGGCCGACGCCTGACGCCTCGTCTCTCACTACGTGGAGTCGTCGTGTGGAGGTCGTAACGTAGAGTGCGGTTCCGGGAGACAGGACGGGACCGCCGTCGGGTGCGGTCCCGGACCGACCTCCTGCCCGCTCCGGAGGCCGCCGGCACGACCGCGTGGCCATGGCTGAATCGAGGTCGGCGCCCACGTGGAGGCCGCAGCGCGCGCAGTGACGTCCTGTTCACCTGACGCGGCGATATCCCGCGACGCGGCGACGACCCGCGACATGTCGCGCCCGGCGCGCCTGCACGCCCACAGCGCCGTCTCCACGGCCCTGGCGCTGCACAGCGATCACGCGTTGCGCGAGCTCGTGGATGCGGCCGCGCCGATCGGCGCCGGTATCGGCGGGAAGTCGGCGCTGCTGGAGGTCGCCGGAACCCCGGTCTTTGTGAAGCGAGTGCCCCTCACCGACCTGGAACGGCAGCCCGAGCACGTCCGGTCCACGGCGAACCTGTTCGACGTCCCGCTCTTCTGCCAGTACGGCGTCGGCCTCATCGGCGGGCCGGGCTTTGGGGTCTGGCGCGAGCTCGCCGTGCACACCATGACGACGAACTGGGTGCTCGCCGCCGAACACGAGAGCTTTCCGCTGATGTACCACTGGCGGGTGTTGCCGGACACGACGCCGCTGCCGGAGGAGCTCGCCGACATCGATCGCGCCGTCGCCTACTGGGACGGCCGACCACAGGTACGCCACCGGATCGAGGCCCTCCAGGACTCTTCGGCGAGCATCGCGCTGTTCCTGGAGTACATCCCACAGAACCTGCACGAGTGGCTGAACGCCCAGATCGAGGCGGGCGACGAGGCCGCCGACCGGGCCTGCGTCATGGTGGAACGGGAACTGGCCGCCGGCACCGCGTTCATGAACAGCCGTGGGCTGCTGCACCTCGACGCGCACTTCGAGAACATCCTGACCGACGGTCAACGCCTCTACTTCGGCGACTACGGCCTCGCACTCTCCTCCGGGTTCGACCTCTCGCCGGAGGAGGCCGCGTTCTTCGACCAGAACCAGAGCTACGACCGCGGCTACACCGCCACCTACCTAGTGAACTGGCTGGTCACCGCCCTGTACGGGCTCCGGCGGGAGGACCGGGAGGCGCGCGCCACGATGGTGCGCGCCTTCGCCGAGGGCAAGCCGCCGGAGGGCATCCCTAAGGAGGCCGCCACGGTCCTCACCCGGCACGCGCCGATCGCCGCGGCGATGTCCGCGTTCATGCGTGCGTTCCAGCAGGCGAGCCGGAGCACCCCGTATCCGAACGAGGAGATCCGCCGCCTGCTGGGCGGCCAGGCCTCTGTGCTCGTTCAGCCGGTGTGACGGACCCGGAAGCGGGTGGGCTCGGCCGGATCCCGGTCGACGACCTGGACGGGCGGCCATACCCATGTTCGTGCCTCGATCTGCGATCGATGCTGCACCGCAGTGTATTTCGTGTCGCAAACCGCCCTGTATGCGGCAATACAGGATGTTCCCCGAGGTTGCCGCGCATTGCTGCGGTGAGGTCAGGCAGGGTCTTCGTAGCCGGGCGTCTTCGTCGAATCACGAGTCACCGCCGCGTTGTGGTTCCAAGCCGGTCCGCTAGCTTGCGTAGCCGTGCGGAGGAGGCACCTCTGAAACTGGAATAGCAAGCTCTGCCCGTGCTGCTTCGAGCAGCTCTTTGTGAACCTCCGTGCACCCCTGCATAGCTTGGTTGTGCTCGGTGAGGTTTGCCCGCCAACTGTCAGGGAGGTCCTGCACACGCTCAGTGATGTCTACACCGTGGCGCAGTGCATGCACAGGACCTCGAGGCGCACTCAACTCGGCATTCTCGGACGTTCCACGCGGACGCCAACGGCCCGAGATAGCCTCGGGCCGTTGATCTTCGGACTGTCGCATCTGGC
>NZ_JBEXLC010000184.1:0-16543 GCF_040609795.1 Nocardia sp. NPDC004604 | reverse complement strand
CCCTCGGAGTTTGCGCTGAACAGCGCTGGCTTCACGCCATTGGCCTTCGCGAACGCCTTGCGGATCGGTTCGAGCAGTCCGGTGTAGGTCGCCGGGTTGCTCCGCCGCGAGCCGCGGATCGCGCCCTGGTCGACCGACACCACACCCTCGCCTGCGGGGATCGAACCGTGCACGAGTGAACTCTTGCCGGAGCCCGCGACGCCGGTGATGACGGTGAGCACTCCGAGCGGGATGTCGACATCGACATTGCGCAGGTTGTTCGTCGTTGCACCGCGAATCTGCAACGTGCCGTTGGGCTTTCGCACCGTCTCCTTGAGTGCGGCCCGGTCGTCGAAATGGCGGCCGGTGATGGTGCCGCTGGTCCGCAAACCCTCGACGGTGCCCTCGAAACAGACTGTGCCGCCGCCCGCACCGGCCCCGGGCCCGAGGTCGACAACGTGGTCGGCGATGGCGATCGTCTCCGGTTTGTGCTCCACGACGAGCACCGTGTTGCCCTTATCCCGCAGCCGCAGCAGCAAGTCGTTCATGCGCTGGATGTCATGGGGGTGCAGGCCGATGGTCGGCTCGTCGAAGACATAGGTGACGTCGGTGAGTGCGGAGCCGAGATGGCGAATCATCTTGACGCGCTGTGCCTCACCGCCCGATAGCGTGCCCGACGGCCGGTTGAGCGAGAGGTAGCCCAGCCCGATCTCCACGAATGAGTCGAGGGTGTGCCGCAGCGCGGCGAGCAGCGGCGCCACCGACGGCTCCTTCAGGCCGCTGACCCATTCGGCGAGGTCGCTGATCTGCATCGCGCAGGCATCAGCGATGCTCTTGCCCTTGATCTTCGATGACCGAGCTTGGTCGCTGAGCCGGGTGCCGTCGCACTCCGGACAGATGGTGAAGGTGATCGCCCGGTCCACGAAGGCGCGGATATGCGGCTGCAGCGCGTCGACATCCTTGGACAGCATCGACTTGCGGATCCGCGGGATCAGGCCCTCATAGGTCAGGTTGATGCCCTCGACCTTGATCTTGGTCGGCTCCTTGTAGAGCAGGTCGTTGAGCTCTCGCTTGGTGAACTTCTTGATCGGCTTATCCGGGTCGAAGAAGCCGCAGCCGGTGAAAATCCGGCCGAACCAGCCGTCCATGCTGTAGCCGGGGATCGTCAGTGCACCCTCGTTGAGCGACTTGGAGTCGTCGTAGAGCTGGGTCAGATCGATGTCGTTGACCGAACCCCTGCCCTCGCAGCGCGGGCACATGCCGCCGGTAATGCTGAAGCTGCGGCGCTCGCGTACCGTCTGCCCGGAGCGCTCCACCGTGACCGCACCCGCGCCACTGATCGAGGCGACGTTGAACGAGAACGCCTGCGGGGAGCCGATGTGCGGCTTCCCGAGTCGGCTGAACAGGATGCGCAACATCGCATTGGCGTCGGTGGCGGTGCCGACGGTGGAACGCGGATCGGCACCCATTCGCTGCTGGTCGACGATGATTGCGGTCGTCAGCCCTTCGAGTACGTCGACCTCCGGCCGCGCCAGCGTCGGCATGAAACCCTGTACAAAGCTGCTGTAGGTCTCGTTGATCAGCCGCTGGGACTCCGCGGCGACCGTATCGAATACCAGCGAACTCTTGCCCGAACCGGAGATGCCGGTGAATACCGTCAACCGGCGCTTGGGGATCTCGATGCTGATGTCCTTGAGGTTGTTCACGCGAGCGCCGACCACGCGGATGAGATCGTGGCTGTCGGCAACCCGGGGTGCGGGCGATTGCGTGTCCGTCTTCTTGGCCATGCTGATCGTGTCTCCATCTGTTACGCGGGCCGCCTGCGTGGGCTCCTGCGGAGTCGCCCGGCTCGATCTAACCAGCTTCGAGCAGGGCGTTCGGTCGTTCTTTCGTCGGCGCGGGGCGTGGCAGTTGTTTGCTGTGCCGGTGGCGGGCGGTGCCCGCCACCGGCATTGTCCCGGTCCGTTCGCCCAGCCGTCCGCGCAGGTCAGGGCGGTGATTGCCGGGCTGCTCGGCAGGTTGCCGACAGGCCCGATGCAGCTGCCGGATAGCTCAGCGCAGTTGCTTGATGCGGACCATATTGCCCGCGGGGTCGCGGAAGGCGCAGTCGCGGATGCCGTACGGCTGCTCGGTCGGCTCCTGAACGACCTCGGCGCTATCGCTGGCCTGCAGCTTCTCGAAAACGCCGTCGAGGTCATCGGTGGCCAGGTTGATGCTGGCGTAGGTGCCCTTGGCCATCATCTCGGTAATGGTGCGGCGCTCGTCGTCGGTGATACCGGGGTCGGCGGCGGGCGGATGCAGGACGATGGACGTGGGCTGGCCGACGGGGCCGACCGTGATCCAGCGCATCCCGTTGTATCCGACGTCGTCGCGGACCTCGAAGCCGAGAGTGTCGCGATAGAAGGCCAGGGCGGCGTCCGGGTCGTCCTGTGGGAGGTAGGCCTGGTGAATGGTGATGTTCATGGCGATCACGCTAGTTGCGATGCATTAACCTGCGCTTCTCGATTCCTGATCGGTCTGGTCACCTGTTTCGCCACGCAGGACGGCATCCCCTCCGTCGCGCGGGCCTGCTGCTCTCGATAGACGCTCGGCGGCACGCCGACCAATTCGGTGAAGCGAGTGCTGAAGGTTCCCAGCGACGAGCAGCCCACCGCGAAACAGACCTCGGTGACACTCAGGTCGCCACGACGCAACAGCGCCATCGCCCGCTCGATGCGCCGTGTCATCAGATAGGCGTACGGCGGCTCGCCATAGGCGAGCCGGAACTGGCGGCTGAGGTGCCCGGCCGACATATGCGCGTCGCGCGCGAGCGCCTCGACGTCCAGCGGCTGCGCGTACTCCCGGTCGATTCGGTCGCGGACGCGACGCAGCCGCGCGAGATCGCGTAGGTGATCTTCCGTTGCGGGTCTGCTGGTCACCTACCAGATCGTGCCATATCGAAAGTCCGGCGGTCGAGCGCTGGCCGTCACGTACTCAACTGGCAGAGACATGGGAAATCGCTAGAAACCGCACGCGGTGTCGACGGCGGAAATGGCGCCGGTGAACGCCGGATCATTGATCACGCTCTGCCGATCCGAGTCCGCCACCGCCGCCAGCCGATTCAACTGCGCCACCGCGCCGCCGACCGCGGTCCGCACCCGGCCTTCGTCGGCATTGGCCTCGGCAGCGGCGAACTTCGTGGTGAGCTCGGCCCACGCCCGCTTCGTCTCCGCCAGGCCGCCGCCGTTGGAGGTGTCGATCGCATTGGTCTTGGCGCTGAAATCATCGGCCGCTGTACTCAGCACGGCGCACGTGTCACCGTCGCCAACCGCGTTCGCGGACCCAGCCACCGCGACGCCACCGCCGATCACGCCGATCACCGCCGCCATCGTGAGAACTGCGCCGCGCATGCGATCACTGCCTTCCGTCTTCTGTTGTGGGCCAGCACTTTGTACCAGCGTGCCCACACTTGCGGCAACTCCGAGTGTTCAAGCGGCACAGCTGTGCTCATGGCTCGCTCGATCGGGTGCTTGGTGGGGTTTCGGGCAGGAGCACCCCGATGAGTACTTCGGCGGATTCGGTGGCGGTGCGGCGGCCACAGCGTTTCTCGCGCCGCTATTCGACCTCGCCCGCCTGGCGCATCGCGAATGTGGTTGCGGCGCTGGTAGCCGTCGGGGTGCTTGTCGTCGCCGCACCTTTCGTCCTGGCAATCCTGAGCGTCGTCGGTTTCTGGACGACTCAGGTGGTGCCCGCGCTCATACCGCCGGAGATGGTGATGGCTTCGCCGTTGAAGTGACGGCCGTGTTCGCCGACCAGGAGCAGGATCATTTCGGAAACCTCCTGCGGCACAATCAGATCGCCGTTGGGAGGTGCGGCGGCGAACATGGCCTCCACGTCCTCGAGGGTGGGATTCTCGATATCCGGCACCATGGCGGAGTACATCGCCGGGTTCATGATCATATCGGTGCGCACACCGGCCGGTAGCACCGCGTTGACGGTAATGCCGTGCGGAACCAGTTCGTGCGCAAGCGATTTCACCAAACCGATCACGCCCCATTTCGCGGCCGCATAGTGCCCGGAATTCGCCGCACCCATGCGGCCGACAATGGACGAGGTGGCAACGATTCGGCCGGAGCGGCGCTCGATCATATGCGGCACCACGGCACGAAAGCTGTGGAAGACTCCGGTCAGGTTGACATCGATCATGTCCTGCCACATCTGCTCGTCCATCTCGGCGATGGGCGCACCCGAGGCGATACCCGCATTGGCGAGCAGGATATCGATCCGGCCGAATTCGGCGATGGCGTGTTCGGTGACCGCGTCCATCTCGGATCGGCTGCGCACGTCGGCTTTGACCGCCACACAACGCCGTCCGGTCTCCTCGACCAGCTTGACGGTCTCGGCGAGATCGTCCTCGGAGCCCAGCGGATATGGCACGCTGCCGATCGGCTCGGCGATATCGCAGAGCACGATATCGGCGCCCTCGGCGGCCAAAGTGACCGCATGCGAACGCCCTTGACCGCGTGCGCCGCCGGTGATCAGCGCGACTTTGTCGTCCAGCTTTCCCATTTGCGTCCCCTCTCGACTCGGCAGTCCCATCGTTACACGATCGCCCAACGCGTAGTGCCGTGATCGGCCGTTAACCCAGCACCTCGTGTCAGCTTGCGGACCATCCCGACCAGCGGACGACATCGATGGCGATGACCGGTCCGGGCGGCGGCTGGGTCAGATACACCGGATAGCGTGCGGTGAGCAACTGTTGGGCCAGTAGGGCTTCGGAGTCGTCGGCGATGCGGGCGATGCCGTCCGCGCGGGTCCACCACAGTTGCGTCCAATCGTCGCTGTAGTGATCGGCGAGAACGGCAACCGACGGGTTCGCGGCGATATTCGCCAAGCGACGTAGCGCGGTGGTCGTCTTGGGCTTCGCATCGACCGCGGTGTAGATGATGTCGTCGGCGACCGCGAAGACGATCGGCACGAGGTGCGGATGCAGGTCCGCTGACACGGTGGCGAGCCGGGCTACCGGTTCTGCTATGAACCGCTCCCGCGCCACCTTCGCGGTCAGTCGCATCGCACCCGTCCTGCCTGCCGGGCGGCCAGAAAGTCATCGACGATGCGAGTGCAATCGGCGCGATCGTCGCGTTCCAGGCCCGCGAGTTTCGCGAGGAGTATCGGGCCGACGAGCTGCAGCAGCGCGAGTTCGGTGTCGTAGTCGGCGAATTGTGCTGCGGTTTCCGAATTTCCGAGTACCTCTTCGAATGGGGCGCGGTGCTGCTCGATGAATCGATGACGCAGAACGGCCAGCGCGGAGCCCTGATCCGCCACCTCGGGGCTCAGCGCAAGCCAGGCCAAGGTGGTGAGTTGTAGCGGTGCCTCATTGATGAGTCTGGCCTGGTGGTAAAGCAATTCGACGAGCCGGGTACGCAGCGGTCCGATAGTCGGCGCCCCGGCTGGCGGCGGCAGCAGTCGGTCGAAGGTCGCGGCGAGCAACTGGGTGCTGCTGTCGAAGTGGCGATAGAGGGTGGTGCGGGCAACCTTCGAGGTGCGGACCACCGCATCGATGGTGACCGCTTCGATACCGCCGGACAGCAGCAGTTCGGCCGCCGCGTCCAGTAATCGGTTGCGGGACCGTATCTTTCGCGGATCTTCGGAATCCTGCTCGGCCATGTCCTACGAAGTCTATCGCAACCGTCGAGCGATATGCTACTGCTAGTAGCGTAGCGATACCGATAGTATTGTTTTGCGTGGTGAGAGTGCATGGTTCTCTTCGGCGCGGTTCCGATTGCGATCTGGTCGCCGGGTCGTAAGCGTCGCTGACCTCGATCGGCGGGCGGACCGTACGATGCCAGCTGATCCCGCCATTCGAGTCTCGAAAGGGCGTCACCGATGCCGACCGACCAGCTCGTGACCAAATTCCGCGCCGTCGATACCACGGCCATCTGCGACGCCGATAAGTCGACGCGGGTGCTGGACAGCGCGATTCGACCGCGATCCGCCGAGCCGCGCATCTTCGGCCCCGCCTTCACCGTCCGCTGTCGCGGTGACTTCCTCGCTGTCCTGCGGGCCGTCGAGACGGCCGCACCCGGCGATGTCCTGGTGGTCGATGGCGGCGGGGCCGATATTGCCTTCGCCGGAGAGTTGTTCGCCCGCGGCGCGCTCGTGCGCGGCCTCGGCGGCATCATCGTCGACGGCGGGTACCGCGATATCGCCTATGTGCGCGACTGCGCGCTGCCGGTGTACAGCCGATTCGTTACGCCGATGGCGGGCAGCACTTCTCAACTCGGCCAGCTGCAGATCCCGGTGCGCTGCGGCGGTGTCGAGGTGGCTCCCGGTGATCTGATTCTGGCCGATGCGGAAGGAGTCATTGTTGTCGATCCCGAACGGATCGAGGCATTGCTCGACGCGGCGGCTGCGGTCAAGGGAGCCGAGGCCGAACTTATCGCGCTGCTGGACGCCGGGTCGACGCTCAGCGACGGCCTGAACGTCGCCGAACACACCGCCGCACTCGAACGCGGCGAACCCTCGGCACTGCGGTTTCTGGTCTGACGGCCCGTAGGATGGGCGGCTGTGTCCGCACCCGAATCGCTCGCCGAGGTCCGTGCCCGCATCGATGCCGTTGACGCGGAGCTGATCCGTTTCCTGGCACACCGCCAGAACCTGGTGCGTACGGCGGCGGCGTTCAAGACCGATGAACATGCCGTCCGCGCGCCGGATCGGGTGGCGCAGGTGGTGGCGCTGGCCCGCGAGCGTGCGACGGAGGCGGGTTTGGCCCCCGCCGTCGCGGAGTCGGTCTGGCGGGCCATGATCGATGCCTTCATCGAACTCGAACTCACCGAGCAGGCCGCGCTGCGACAGAGCTGATCTCGACATTCGGTCGTCGCGGTAGATCGCGCTGTACAAACGTTGGCACGGGTATCAGGCCTGTCGGGTCGAGCGGCGGCGCGTAATCCGTTGCCACCAAGTGGGTTCGGCTGCTGAAGACGCGGAATGAGGGCTCGGTGTAGTCGTTTTCGGCTGCTTACTTCGGGGCGCGGCAGTTCGGTCACTGCGCCACTGCGCGACAACCTCTTCGGTATTCACCGGTCCGACCCGGACATATGGTCCGTGCGGCATCCGAAGCCAGTCCACGATGCGCTGGTTCAGCTCCGATATCGTTTCGCGAACCTCGCGCTCGGAAGCCATATTCCGCACCAATTCCGGGAGTTCCTCGATATCGCGCCGGAGTATCAGGGATGGGGGCAGCAGGCCGTCCGCACGCACTCCTTCGCCACGCAGGTAGCCCTTCAGCCACCAGTTCTCGTCATCGACGGAGCTCGGAATCGGTTTGCCCGCGCCGCGGAGGTTCTCGAATTCGCCGCGTTCGGTGGCCTCGCGGATCTGTTTGTCGATCCACGATTCAAAGGTGACACCGAGGGGTTTGCGCTCGGTCATGGCGATAGCTTCGACGGAACGTCCACATATCCAGTCTACGGACGTCCGGCCGCGCCAAGGATCGCTGGTTGGGCAGCGACTATTTCTCCAAATCCTCGAAATCGAAGAGACCGTTCCAGCTGAGTTCGACGTTCTCGACCGGCACGGAACGCCTTGTGGTCGCGTTGTGTGGTCGAGCACCCGGATATCGGCTGGATCCTCGATCGGCGGGCAATCGGCCGTCGTGGGTCTGCTGGTAAGCATGTTTCTCATGACCAGCCATATCCTCGCGATCGATCTCGGCAAGACCGGCTGTCGCGGTTCGCTGCGTGTCGATGGCAGCCAGACGGGTTATGCCGAAGCGCCGGGCGCGCCGGGACTCGCCCACGCCGCGGGCATCGCCGAGGCGGAACGAGCGATTCGCGCGGTCATCGACCAGATATCGCCGAAACCGGCCACTTTCACGCTTTCGGTCGGCGCTGCCGGTGCCGCATCGGCCCCGGATGCGGCCGCCCTCCTGGCCCGGCGACTTGCCGAGTTCGCTGACGCGGTGGCGATCACCTCCGATGCCGTTACCGCGCACGCCGGGGCGCTCGGCGGATCGCCCGGTGTGGTGCTGGCGATCGGAACCGGAGCCGTCGCGACAGCGGTCGACGCGATGGGCCGGTTCACCAGGGTCGACGGCTGGGGGCCGCAACTCGGTGACGAGGGCAGCGGCGGCTGGATCGGCATGGAAGGTCTGCGCGCCGCATTGCGCGCCCACGATGGCAGGGGGCCGCAGACCGTCCTGGCCGAGAAGGTCGGCGACCATTACGGCATCGACCTGGACGCGTTGCCGAAATACCTTGGTGAACACCATAATCCGGCCTTGGCTGCCGCCAGCTTCGCGCCCGTCGTCGCAGCCGCCATGGACGACACCGCGGCGGCGATCATGGCGACCGCTGCCCGCGCACTCGGCCGCACTGTGCGCGCCGCCATCGAACGATCCGGCATGCGTCCGCCGGTCCCCTACGCGATCACCGGCGGACTCATCAAACTCGGTGCACCACTGCTGGACCCGCTCGACCAGCAGATAGCCGACGCGATCGAGCGCCGCGACCCGCTCGGTGATCCGATCGACGGCGCGGCCCTGCTCGCCCTCGACCGGACGACTGCGCTCGAAGCCCTGGTCACCCGAATTCTCTGACAATCATTGACAGACTACATGTGACCACTGACACTTATTTTCATTCCGTCCACCGCGTCACCGGGGAGCTGCGTTGAACGCACTCAATCTCGCAGTCATCGTCATCTATCTCGTCGCTGTCGCGTGGATCGGCCTGCGGCTGTCCGGTAAACAGAAGTCCAGCAGCGACTATTTCGTCGGCGAGGGCCGAATGCCGTGGTGGACAGTGTGCTTCTCGGTGGTGGCCACCGAAACCAGTGTGCTCACCGTCATCTCGATTCCCGGCGGCGCGTACACCGATCAGGCTTTCGGAAATGTCGAGCTCGCCATCGGTTACATCATCGGGCGCACAATCGTGGCGATCGTGCTGATCCCGCTGTACAAGCGCGGCGGGTTCGTCAGCGCCTATCAATACCTCGAGCTGCGCTTCGGCCGCTATCTGCAGGGTGTGGCATCGGTGACCTTCGTGTTCACCCGGCTGCTCGCCGAGGGCGTGCGACTGTTCGCCTCCGCCATACCGATCAAGTTGCTGCTCAGCGAGTTCGGGCTCGACTTCGGCTACGACGCGATCATTATCGCGCTGACGCTGCTCACCGTCATATACACCTACCTGGGCGGCATCAAGGCGGTGATCTGGACCGATGCGCTGCAGATGGGCCTATACCTCACCGGTGCGCTGGTCGCGATCGGCGTGCTCACCGGTCACGTCGGGGCCTCGGGCTGGTCGGATGCATTGCACGCGGGCAAGTTCCGCATCTTCGATACCGATTTCGGTGTCGCACACATACTGACCAGCACCTTCGCGCTCCCGACAGCGATAATCGGCGGGGCGATCTTCGCGATGGCCTCACACGGTTCCGATCAGCTGATCGTGCAACGCATCCTGGCGACGCGGTCGCTGCGCGACAGTCAGAAGGCGATAATCGGTTCGGGCATCTTCGTTGCCATCCAGTTCGCCGCATTCTCCCTGGTCGGTGTGCTGCTGTGGTCCTACAACGGCGGAAAGACGGCCAAGGAACTCGGGCTGGCCAGCGCGGACAGCCTGTACCCCAATTTCATTCTGCACGGTCTGCCGGTGGTGGTCTCCGGGTTGCTCGTCGCCGGAATCCTCGGCGCGGCAATGGGTTCGCTGTCCTCGGCACTGAATTCGATGGCGAATTCGACGGTCGCCGATATTGTTCGCAGCTTTTCACGCCGGACGCTCGCCGATGACACGCTGCTGCGACTCGCTCGGGTGATGACGCTGGTGTGGGCGGTGCTGATGGCATTGTTCGCGATGGGTTTCAGCGCGACGACCGGCAATGTGTATCTGACGGCACTTACCATCGCCGGATACACCTACGGTGCGCTGCTCGGCGCATTCCTGCTCGGGCGGCTGGTGGCGCGCGCCAATCAGTTCGACGCGATCGTGGCGTTCATCGCCACGGTGATCGTGATGACGTTCGTGGTGCGAGTCGTCAAGATCGATGTCACGGTTGCGGGTAAGGTGGTCGAAAAGGGTATCGCGGCGCAGTGGTTGGTGCCGATCGGTGTGCTCGTGACCCTGGTGGTCGGGGCGATCGCGAGTCTTTTCCATCCCGCGTCCACGCCGCAAGAGCCGGAACCTGTTGCGGCGGTGGCATAGTGCGCGTCATCGGGTTGATGTCGGGGACGTCGCACGATGCGATCGATGCCGTCGGCGCGGATATCGTCCTGCGGGCCGAGACCCTGCACGTCGAACTCATCGGACAGCTCAGCCGGCCGTATCCCGGCTCGTTGCGATCGGAACTCATCGCCGCCTTGCCGCCGGGTTCGGTCGATATGGCGACCGTGTGCCGATTGGATACCGCGATCGGCCGGGCCTTCGCCGATGCGGCCGCCGCTGCGATGGACGAATTCTTCGGCGGCAGTGCCGATCTCATCGCATCGCACGGTCAGACCGTTTACCACTGGGTGTCCGATGGCGCGACCCGTGGCACCATGCAGCTCGGTCAGCCCGCTTGGATCGCCGAACGCACCGGAGTTCCGGTTGTCAGCGACTTTCGCGCGCGCGATATCGCCGCGGGCGGGCAGGGCGCGCCGCTCGTCGGGCTCTTCGATGTGCTGTGGCTGGCCGGGCGCCCCGGGCGTGCGGCGGCACTGAATATCGGCGGGATCGCCAATGTCACCGTCACCGGTGATCAGCCGGTCGCCTTCGACACCGGACCCGGGAACGCGCTGATCGATGCCGCGGTCGAACGCGGCACCGGCGGTGCCGAGCATTTCGATCGCGATGGTGTGCGCGCCGCGCATGGGAAGGTCGACGCGCGGTTGCTGGAAACCCTTCTCGCGGAACCCTATTACCGCGCACCGGCACCGAAGACAACCGGGAAGGAGCTGTTCAACCACGCCTATCTGGAGCGCGTGTTGGACGGCCGTACCTTATCCACCGACGATATTGTCGCGAGTGTGACCGAGCTGACCGCACGCACCATCGCCGACGCCCTCGCGCCGCTGCGCCCGACCGAAGTCATCGTCTCGGGCGGCGGAACGCGCAATCCCACCTTGATGGCGCTGCTCGGCGCGCACTTGGACGACGCGAAACTGTGCACCTCCGACGAACTCGGACTCCCCTCGGCCGCGAAGGAGGCCACCGCATTCGCCGTGCTCGGCTTCCTTACCGCACACGGCCTCGCGGGCAGCCATCCCGCCTGTACCGGAGCCAGACGCGCCGCCATACTCGGGTCGATCACCCCGGGAGCGGCCGGGTTCGCGCTGCCCGCCGCCCCCACCACCGTGCCCCGACGACTCAGGGTGAACCATGTCCGAGGGTGATGACGTACGAACTCGCCTGCTGGCGGCGCTGCCGCGGCTCACGCCGACCGCGCTGCGCGTCGCGCAGGTGATCCGGCACGATCCGGGTGCTGCCGCTCAGCTGACGGTGAGCCAACTCGCCGAGCGGTCGGGGACCAGCACGTCGGCGGTGGTGCGGCTGGCCAAAACGTTGGGCTACGAGGGTTATCCGCAGCTGCGACTCGCCTTGGCCGCGGTCGGTGGCGATGAGGGATCGCCGGTCTTCGCCACCGATATCGATGCCGATGACGAACTGTCGAAGGTGCTGCACAAACTCACCGCCTTCGAAACCGAGGGCATGGTCGCGACCGCGGAGCTCGCCGATCCGGCGACGATGGAGTCCGTCGTCGATGCACTGGTGGGTGCGCGCCGCGTGCTGCTCGTCGGCATCGGCGCCTCCGGACTCGTTGCGATGGATATGGCACAGAAGCTGACCCGCATCGGAATGTGGTGCGCCGCATGCACATCCGAAGACGATGCGCTGGTACAGGCCAGCCTGCTGGAGGCGGGCGATGTGAGCGTCGCATTCTCGCATTCGGGCGAAACCGCCGCGGTCGTCGAAGCGGTGCGCCGAGCCGCCGAAGCGGGGGTGACCACCGTCGCAGTGACGGCCGGAACGCATTCCGGACTCGCGAATTCCGCCGGGCACACGGTGCTGGTTGCCGGGCGCGAAGACGGATTCCGTTCCGCGGCAATGGCCAGCCGCATGAGCCAGCTGCTGATCGTCGACGCACTGTACGTCGGAGTCCTACAACGCACACCGTCCGCCGCCAAAGCCCTGCGTCGCACCTACGAGGCGGTGGCCGATCGCCGAACCAAGGAGGCCGAATGAATTTCGTGACATCGGTGGCACGGTGACCGAAATCGGTTCGCTGACAACGGAAACGGTCAATCCGCGCACCACCACACTGGACTCGATGTCGATCGACGAGTTGTTGCGCACCATGAACGCCGAGGACGCCGGTGTGGCTTCGGCGGTGGCGCAGGCGCTTGCGGAGATCGCACGGGCGGTCGAGTTGATCGTCGAAGCGCGGCGGCGCGGCGGCCGACTGATCTATGTCGGCGCGGGCACCAGTGGCCGTCTCGGTGTACTCGATGCGGTGGAATGCCCGCCGACCTTCGGCACTGATCCCGGGGAGGTGCTGGGGATCATCGCGGGCGGACCGCAGGCATTCCTGCGCGCGGTCGAGGGCGCCGAGGATGATCCGACCCGCGCCGCTGCCGACCTGTCCGCGATCGAGCTCACCCGCGACGATGTGGTCGTGGCACTGGCCGCGAGCGGACGAACTCCCTACGCCATCGGCGCGTTGCAACAGGCCCGCTCGATCGGCGCCGCGACGGTCGCCATCTCGTGCAACCGCAATGCCGAGGCCAGCGCACACGCCGACGTCGGCATCGAAATCGACACGGGCCCTGAGGTTTTGACCGGTTCAACCCGCCTGAAAGCGGGCACCGCACAGAAGATGGTGTGCAATATGCTCTCCACCGCCGCCATGGTCCAAGCGGGCAAGGTCTACGGCAATCTGATGGTGGACGTAAAGCCGACCAACGCCAAACTCATCGACCGTGCCCGCCGCATCATCGCCGAAGCAACCGAAGCCGATCCCGCTACCGCCGCAGCACTTTTGGACGCAGCCGACGGCCAAGTCAAAACCGCCATCGTCATGCGTCTGGCCGGAGTAGACGCACCAGCGGCACGGCGCCTTCTGCACGACGCGGACGGACGGGTGCGCGACGCCATCGGCTAGATACTGCTCCTACGCCACCGGCAGGCTCACTGATACTCGGGCGTCGGCGGAATCGGCTTGCCGTCCGCCACCGCCGTCACCACAGCATCGGCCTCGGCGGCGCGGTACTCCTCGCCGTATACCGCACCGTCGCGGCGCGGGGCCTCCATAACCGCGGCGGCCGCGGTCGCACCGAGATCCACCGGCACGAACCCGGCGTCGGCAATGAGCCCGGCTACGATCAGCTTGGCTTCCGCGTCGTCACCGCAGAGCCACTGCACCACCCGGTTATCGCCGACTCGGTGGGCGGCCTCGGCCTGGAAGCTCGAGGTCAGCGTGTTGAACGACTTGGTGTAGCGCGCGCCGGCGATCCGCTCGGCATTGAATTGCGCGGCCGTCACACCTTCCGGTGGCTGCGGTGCACCGAACTGATTCGTGGTGTCGATGACGATCTTGCCCGCGAGGGATCCCACCTGCGCCAACGCCTCCGGCAGCACCGGCCACGGCACCGAGATCACCACGACATCGGAGATCGCGACCGTCGCGGCGGGTGCACCGACCGTGACGTCGCGCCCGATGTCGGCGGCCAAGGCCGTGAGCGTGTCCGGATTCCGGCTGAAGGCCAGTTGAATCTGGTGCCCCGCCATGGCCAGTTGGCGGGCGATACCGCCGCCGATCCGGCCCGCACCGATGATGCCTATTCTCATACCACTCCTCGGTAACCGAAATTCTCCCGACGCATTGCTGGAACTGCGCGGGGCCAATCGTTTTCGACGCTACCCTGACTCACAGTTCCGCGGCCCGGCGGAACGCTGTGTCGGCAATTCGGAGGCACCATGTTGTCCCTGCAGGAGATTTCGGACCGTTTGGAGATCGAGGACCTCATGGTCCGGTACTCGCATGCAGTCGACACCCAACAGTGGGATCTGCTCGATGATGTCTTCACTCCGGATGCGCATATCGACTATTCGGCTATGGGCGGCGCGGTGGGGGATCTCGAATCGACGAAGAAATTTCTCGCGACCATCATGCCGAACTTCCTTGCGTTCCAGCATCTGATCAGCAATTCGTCGATCACCGTTGATGGTGACATCGCCACCGGGCGCACGATGTGCCACAACCCGATGCTGGTCTCGACCGGTGCAGGTCAGCAGAGCCTGATGCTGTGTGGGCTCTGGTATCTCGACACCTTCGAACGTATCGATGGCCGGTGGTGGATCAAGCGGCGTGTCGAGGAGAAGAGCTTCATGTTCGTCGCGCCGGGTACTGCCTGAATACGAACCGAGGCTCCCGGATTCGGGAGCCTCGATTTTATTTGGTCAGTCCGGTTGGCATTTGTCGCCGCCGCATGAGCACGTGCCGCCCTCCTGGCAACCGCACCGGCAATCGGGACCGCAGGCACAGGGCGCAACGCTGGGAACCATCGCAGAACCTTTCCAAAGTAGGGATTGCTACCCGAGAACACCACCGAGATATAGCAGGAAAGCATAGTTGCGCGTTATCGGGATACCCTCTGCGCAGACCATAACGGTCGCGATGGCCTCAGCCGGTCTTGTGCGCAACGGCAAAGACCCGCCGGAACGGCAGCCAGGTGGTGCCGTCGGGTTGGCACGGGTAGGCCGCACGCAATAGTGGCGCCAGCTGTGCGATGAACTCCTGCCAGCCCGCGTCGTCGAGTGCATCGCGCACCGGGCGCAAAGCGGTTCCGGCGACCCACTCCAGCACCGGATCTTCCCCCGACAGTCGCTGCAGTTAGGTCGTCTCCCAGGCGTCGACCTCGGCTCCGGCGAGAGTGAGCACGTGCGCGTATCCGCTGGGATCGAGCACATCGCGCGGCTGCAGGATGCCCGCGGGTGCGAGCCGGTCGCGCCATTCGTCGCGCGCCGCGAGTTCCCGAATCGCGCGATGGGAGGGCGCGTCGAAGTTGCCGGGCACCTGCAACGCGAGCCAGGCGCCCGCGGGCAGTGCATTCAGCCATTGCGGCAGCAGGGTCGGATGCGTCGGCACCCACTGCAGCACGGCATTGGTGATCACGACATCGGTATCCGGGGCCGGTCGCCAATCCTCGACCGCGCCGAGCGTCGCATCGATGCCGAGACCGCGTGCCGCGGAGACCATTTCGGGTGAGGAGTCACAGGCCTCGATAGTCGCTCCCGGCCAGCGTTCGGCCAGCGATGCGGTGAGATGTCCCGGACCACAGCCGAGATCGACGACACGGCGTGGATCCTCGGCCCCGATTCGACCCAGCAGATCGAAGAACGGGCGCGAGCGGTGGTTATCGAAGGCCAGATACTTCTTGGGATCCCACATCGGCAGCTCCAGTGTCGACTCAACCAAGCCGTACGTACGTACGTACGTACGTACGTACGGTATTCCTGCGAATGTCCATCTGGCAAGGAGTGTGCTGGAATTCCGAACCCGTTCTCGGAGTTGGTGCGGAAGACACCGTGAACGATGGGAGTGCAGTGAACGATTTCAACGCGCAGGTGATCAATGAGTTCCGCGCGAACGAGGGCAAGGTCGGTGACATGTTCGAAGGTGCCCGGATGGTGCTGATCACGACGACGGGCGCCAAGTCCGGCCGCCAGGTCATCAGCCCGCTGGTCTACCTCCCGGACGGCGAGCGCATCGTGCTCATCGCCTCGAATGGCGGCGCGGACAAGCATCCGGCCTGGTACCACAATCTGCGTGCGAATCCGGAGTTCACCGTGGAGATCGGCACCGAGAGCTACCCGGCGAAGGCCGAGGTGGTGACCGGTACCGAACGCGACGAACTGTATGCGCGAATGGTCGAGATCATGCCGGGTTTCGGCGAGTACCAGGCCAAGACGTCCCGGGTGATTCCGGTCGTCGCGGTGTATCGCCAGCAGGCCTGACTCGGTTGAGCCGCGGTCACGTGGGGCCGCGGCTCAACCGTGCCGATCTCGATGTGGCACCACGTATCCGGCTGATCAGGATTTGTCGCCGAACCACCGGCTCAGCGCCTCGAGCAGCCCGGCGTGCACGCCGGAGTCCGCGGCCCAGGCCACATAGCCGTCCGGGCGGATCAATAGCGCGGAAAGCTCCCGTGGTGCAACTAGTTTCGCCGTGACGATGCGTACCGCATCGGACCACGGTGCGGCGATCGCCCGAAGTTCCTGGGAATCGGTGAGGTCCAACAGGATCGCGCGCCCGTCGGTGCAGTGCGCGCCGAGCCGACTGCCGTCGGAGAGTTCGATATCCGGTGTGACCGCGCCGATCAGGTCGTGTCCGGTGCCGAGGTCGTAGCGGTGCAGTACACCGGAGATCTTCTTGAAGATGGCGGTCGCGCCGTCGCGGGTCGCGAGCAGATCGGTCATCACACCGCGTAATGCCCTGCTGCGCTGGTCGAGTCGCATCAGCGGGATCTGCGCGCGGGTCCACTCCAGCACCCACGCGCCGACCGGATGCCGTTCGGTGTTGTAGGTATCGAGCAGGGTCTCGTTCGCATCGC
>NZ_JBEXLC010000183.1:0-16589 GCF_040609795.1 Nocardia sp. NPDC004604 | reverse complement strand
GCCATTGATGATGAACGTGCCCTTATCGGTCATCATCGGGAAATCACCCATGAAGACCGTCTGGCTCTTGATCTCACCGGTGTTGTTGTTGATGAACTCGGCGGTCACGAACAACGGCGCCGCGTAGGTCATGTCCTTGTCTTTGCACTCGTCGATGGAGGCCTTGACCTCCTCGAAACGAGGATCCGAGAAAGACAGGGACATGGAGCCGGAGAAGTCCTCGATCGGCGAGAGCTCCTCGAGTACCTCCTCCAGACCGCCCGTTAGTCCGCCGTCGCCGCGAGCCGCGGCTTTTTCACGCCACGAAGGCGAGCCGATCAACCATGCAAATGAGTCGGTCTGTAGATCGAGAAGTCCGGGCACCTCCAAGGGTTCACGGATCTTCGCGAAAGACACCCGCAACGGGGCTCCGGGGATTCCGGCAACTGCCTTGGTCTGGGTGGAGACTGCCAAGATGCGTCCTTCCAGCACCTCACGCGCGTCGCGTGGTGGTCCGCGACCGTCGCTTGTCTGCTACGAATTCCGCTGGTTACAACCCGAACGAAACCCGAACAGGCAACAACGGAAGTAACACCGGAAGGGTGGAACTTACGTGTGCAAATCGAGGTATGGACAGGAGGCAGCCAGCGCAACGTCCAACCGTACACCCATACGCAAGGTGGTGTCAAAGTACCACCAGAACCAGCCGCCACGTGGCGGCACGCCGTGACCGTTATGACCGTGTGTCATGCCCGAATCGCTGGCTGCGTCGGGTAGCCACGGGGCTCATGAAGCCACTGTGACAGCTGCCGCTGTTGTGAATAGCGTGACGTGTCCGGCGAAACTCGTCAAGTGGCAGGGCCCGCAAGCGATTACTGGTCGACGATGGCCGAGGCCAGCCACTTTCCGTCGACCTTCTGCATCTTCAGCACGATCGGGCCGGACGCGCTCTGCTGCGCGACGCCGTTCTTGTTCGCGCTGACCACGAAGTTCACCAGCAGCTCGGCCCGATCCTCGGTGAGCAAGGTCACCCCGATCGGATCGGCGAGCGCATCGGCGCTGGTCTGCGCCTGTTTCAGGGCGGCGAGATTGGTATCGGCGTACTTGTCGAAATCGGTCAGCATCTGGCCGGTGACGACCGCGTGCACGGCATCCTTGTAGCCGTCGAGTTTGTTCACGTCGTAGGCGTAAATGGTCTTCAGCGCATGGGAGGCGGCCGCGGTCACCTCCTCGGTGGCCTTGGTGTCCACGTAGCCCTGGTTCGAATCGTCGATACCCGGACGGAAGGCCGCGACCGTGGCGAATGCGCCGAGCAGCACGGTGGCGATGAGCATGGCCGGGACCAGCCCCCACCCCTGCCCCAGGCGCAGCCGCTGGGACCAGGGCCGCGACGGTGCGGGCCGTGGAGCGGGACGTACCGGCTCGGTCGTGCCCGCCACCTTGGTCCTGCGCTTCGCGATGGACTCGTCGGTCGCGCGGGCGCCACGGCGGGTGGCGGCGGATCCGGTGCTGGCCGCGGTGCGGCCGACGGTGGGACGGTTGCGGGGAGTGACCCGATTGACTGGTCGACGAGATGCCATGGCGGGTTCTCCTACGATCCAGGCTTGGGCGGGGTGGCGCCCGCGGACGGCGTCGCACCGGTCTGCCCGGCAGCCGGCTGATTCACGGGGATGGGCTGACTCAGCGGACTCGCCTTCTCGGCCTTCCACACGTCACCCTGTTCGACCAGGTCCAGCGCCCAGGTCTGCCGGTAGGCATACGGCGCGGCATTCGGTGCGGTCCTGGTGGTCTGCAACACGATGAGCGCCGACGCGTGATCCCGCTCGGAGTTCAGCGCGGTCAGCGCGGAACCGACGACCTTGGATTCCAGCCTGGTCTTGGCCTCGGTGGCCTGCGAGCGGAATTGCTCCTGGGTCTTGGTGGCGTCATCGAGCAGCGATCCGGTCATCGAGGACTGGATCAGCTTGATCGAACCGTCGACATCATTGGGATCCAGCGACATCAGGTTGATCGCGGCCTGCCTGGCGTCGGCGAGGGCGGTATCGCGCGCATCGGCGCGCGGACCGTCGGTGAAGAACGCCGCACGCACCCAGCCGGTGCCGAACCAGGCCGCGGCGATCAACGCAACGACCAGCGCGGCGGCCGCGGCCATGGTGACCGCGAGTCGACCGGCGGGAGCGTCAGCGGACGCCTCTGCCGGGTGCGCGGAAACCGATGCCGTCGCGTCATGCGCCGCGGCATCAGCTTCCGTGGAATCGGTGCCGGTGACAACCGGCGTTTCCTTGGACATGTCGATGCTCACGACCGTACCTCGCTAGCGCTCGGCACGGTCGTGCCCATCATGGGCGCTGTGCCCTTGGTTCGCTCGCTTCGCTCACTCACGGCGAGACACCCTAACTTCAGTTACTGCGGCGTAGCCGCATAGGTCCTGTTCACCGCTTGGGCGTGACCCCCAACAGGGTGGCCATCTGCACGGCGATCGGGTTGAGGTTCAGCTTCTCCGGATCGGTTTTCGGGGTCGAATCCCAGGGCTGGACAATGCTCGGATCGGCCAGATCGGCGCGCGCTCCGCCCCGTACCGCCGTTGGATTACCAAACGGCACCGTGCATTTCGCGTCCTTATTGAACGGGAATTCGTCGCGGGTGTCGTCGAAGTCCGGATTCTCCCGCTTCATCTGCTCGAGGATGCGCTGGGTGCCCTCGTAGCCCTGGGTGCAGGCGGGTGGGTTGTTCACCTCGAGCACCAGGCCGAAGTGGCTGGTGCCGTCACCGGGTGCGGTGGACGACGCGCCGATGGACAGCGACGGAATCATCTGCAGCAACGGACGCAGTGCGTAGAACTTCGGCGAGATGGACACCATCAGCTGACGCAGGTTGGCCAGATCCTCGGTGAGTGCGCCGCCGCTCTCCTTCAGCAGTGCGCTGACCTGTTCGCCCGCGTCGGTGCCGGTGCCGATCAGCCGCCGGATATCCGGATCGCTGGAGCGCAGCTGCGCGGTGAGCTCGTCGAGACCCTGGCTGAACTGCCGGATATAGCTCGACTGGTCCGCCTGGGTGCCCAGCGCGATCCGGCCGTCCCGGATCAGCTGGATCGTCTGCGGCAGGCTGTCGCTGAATGCCGCGGTGAACTTGTTCAGCGAATCCACGAAGACTTTTAGATCGTCGCCCTTGCCGTCGAAGGCCCGGCCGAGTTCGGTGACGGTTTTGTTCAGCGCGGTGAGATCAACCGAGCGGGTGAAGGTGTCCACGCTCTGCACCAGTTGCTCGACCGAGACCGGTGTCGTCGCCGAGCTGATCACCGAACCGTCGCGCAGGTACGGGCCGTGGTCGGCATCGGGCTGCAGGTCGACATACTGCTCACCGATGGCCGACCGGTTGGCAATGACGGCGCGCGCCGATTCCGGGACCTTCGGCGCGCTCGAATCCAGCACGAGTTTGATCGCCACACCGGTGTCGGTGAGTTCGAGATCGCCGACTCGGCCGACCGGGACGCCGCGGTAGGTCACCTCGGCGCCCTTGTAGATGCCGCCGGTCTGCTTGGCCTCGACCTTCACGTGGTACTCGCCGATGCCCAGCATGTGATCGAGCCGAACGTATTTGGCGCCGACGAAAACCACGCCGAGCACCGCGATCACGGCGAACGCGATCAGCTGATAGCGCACCAGGCGGGTCATCGCCGACCACCTCCGATTTGGTCGAGAATCGCCCCGAGCGGTCCGGCCGGCAGTTGCGGCAGGCCAGCCGGGAAGCGAGGCATGTTGGGCGGCAGCGGCAGCAGCGAAACCGTCGGCCAACCCGGGCGCGGGCCATTGCCGCCGTAGTACGGATTGGTCGGATTCACCGGCACTTCCGGGCCGTACGGCGGCGGGATGTACACCGGATCGCCCTTGCCGACGCCGAGATTGCTCAGCGTGACACCGATCTGCTGGTCCACCGAGAGCCAGGTGTTCACCTGGCCGCCGAAGGTGCCCTCCAGTGTGGAGTCCGGGAACGGATAGGTCGGCACCAGGGGCAGCGCCGTGACCAGATCCGGTGCGGCCCTGCCGAGTTCCTGCAGGGTCGGACGCAGCGAGGTCAGATCCTTGATCAGATCGTCCTTGGAGTGGTTCAGCACGTCGAATCCGGCCTGCCCCACCCGATCCAGCTGCTGGAGCAGCGCAATCAGTTGCGGCCGTTGCTCGTTCAGGATCTTGATGCCCTGCGGCAGCTCATTGATGATCTTGCTGATCTGATCGGTCTGGGTGCTCACCCGGTTGCTCAGCGTGGCGAGTCCGTCGATGGCCCTGGTGATGTCGTCGACCTGATCGTTCAGCCCCGCGATCAATTTATTGGCCTGATCGAGCAGCGAGCGCACCCGCTCCTCACGACCGCCCAGGGTCTTGTTCAGCTCGGTGACAATGGGCTGCAATTGCGCGACGCCGCCGCCGTTGAGCAGCAATGACAACGCACCGAGCACCTGCTCGACCTCGGTCGCGTGCCTGGTGCGGTCGGCCGGAATGACCGACCCGTTGGTCAGCTTCTTGGTGTCGGGCTGATCGGTGGGCTTGGACAGCTCGATGAACTTCTCGCCGAGCAGATTCGACTGCCGCACCTCGGCCCGCGCGTTGGCTGGCAGATCAACCGAGGAGTTCACCACGGTGCGCACACTGGCGGTCCAGCCGTCCGGTGCGAGCGCGATGTCCTCGAC
Source organism: Nocardia sp. NPDC004604 (assembly GCF_040609795.1). NCBI lineage: Bacteria > Bacillati > Actinomycetota > Actinomycetes > Mycobacteriales > Nocardiaceae > Nocardia > Nocardia sp. NPDC004604. Next base: position 11,923 of record NZ_JBEXLC010000183.1, on the reverse strand, counting down.
CCGACCCACCGCAACGCCCTCGACCTTGACCGCGGACTGCGGCACCAGATCGAGTACATCGTCGAAGCGGATATCGATGGTCATCGGATGGTCACCGACATCGGCGCCACCGGGCAGCGGTACCGCGTAGATGCCTTCGGAGGAACACGAGGTCACCAGGACCGCGCTCATGCCGACCACCAGCGCGGAGCCGACCATTTCGAGCGACCTGCGAGCAGTCGCTACGCGGACCATTTCGAGCGACCTGCGAGCAGTCGCTACGCGGACCTTTTCGAGCGACCTGCAAGCAATCGCTACGCCGACCTTTTCGAGCGACCTGCGAGCAGTCGCTACACGGAGAGTGCGTGCCGCGGAACGGACTCGCTTGTTCATCGCTGGCCACCTCCCTGCGAGGGCGGAAGTTGATCGGACGGGGTGCCCGGAACGGTGCCGGGCACCGGGGCGCGCTGCTCGTTCTCACCGCTGAGAATGCCGAACGGCAGGATCAGCGTCGGCGTCTGCACGCCCGCGGTGATCTGATCGGTGATCTCCTTGCAGTGCTCCAGAATCGGGCGCATCTGCTTGCCGAGCGCCTCGAATTTCGGATCGCCGGGCATCAACTTGCTCAGGTCGAGCATCTTGCACACCACACCGAACGGGTCCTGCAGATCGGTGAGGTTGGCGCGCATATCGAGGGTGCCGGATTCCGCGTTGTGGATATTGATCAGATTGCTCAGTGCCAGCGGCAGCACCGGCAACGCCGCGGCCAGATCATCGCGCTGCTTGGCCAGCGTCGCGGTGAGCGTGGTCAGGCCCTTGGCGTTCTGCTGGACCAGATCCCGATTCTCATCGATGAACCGGGCGACATCACCCAGTGCGATCGACAGCAGATTCAGCGCCGCACCGAGATCCTGGCGTTCCCCGGCGAGGAAGGTCGACAGATCCGCGAGCTGGGCATTGAACTGCCGCACCTGCTGGTCGTTCTGGGCCAGCATGGTGACGAAGGTCTGCAGATTCTTGACCGTGTCGAAGATATCGCCGCGGGTATCACTGAGGTACCGCGTCGCGCGCGAGAGCTGAGTGATGCTGTTGGCCAGCGCCTCGCCGTTGCCCGCCAGATTCGCCGCCGAGGTGCGTACCAGTTGGTTCACCGCGCCCTCGGCATTGGCGCCATTGGGGCCCAACGCGTCGGAGAGTTCGGTAATGCTCTTGTACAGCTGGTCGACCTCGACCGGGGTGACCGTGCGATCGCGCGGAATGGTCGCGGTGCGCGCCATTTTCGGACCGCCGGAGTAGGCCGGGGTCAGCTGGATGTAGCGATCGGAGACGATCGATGGCGTGATCTGCGCGGCCTTGGCTTCGGCGGGGATGTCGTATTTGCGGTCGACACTCATCACCACCTTGACCTGATCACCTTGCGGCTCAACCGAATCCACGTGCCCGACCGGCACACCGAGTATCCGCACATCCGAACCCTGGTAAATGCCGACGGAGCGGTCGAAGTATGCGGTGATCTTGGTTGTGGTCATCCGGTCGAAGAGCCACCAGAGCGCCCCGGCCACGACCAATGCCGCGATCAAACCGATCGCGATGGCCACCTTGGTGCCACGACCCGAGGACCGCAGTGTGGTCAGCGGTTCCTTACGAGGCCAGTTCACCCCCATGTCAGTTACCTCCCATGGTGCGCACCGGCGGCCGGTTGCCCGGAATCTCCGGCAGGCCGGGCGGGACCAGGTTCACGATCACCGCGTCGAACCAGCGGCCGGTGCCGAGTACGTTGGCGTAGAGGCCGTAGAACGGGGCCGCGAGTTCCAGCGTCTTGGAAATGTTCTGCTGGTTGTCGTTCAGCAGGTCGATCGCTGACTTCAGGTTGGTCAGCGCCGTCCCGATCTGCTTCTCGTTGTCGGCGACGAGTGCACTCAGCTCGGCGGACACCGTCCTGGCGCCGCTGAGCAGCTGCGCGATCGACTGCTGCCGAATATTCAGCTCCGCCAACAGCTGTCCGCCATTGGCGAGCAGGCGCTCGAACTGCTGATTGCGGTCCGCGAGCACTCCGGTGGTCTGCCTGGCCGCGGCGAACAGCTTCTTCAGCTCCTCATCGCGCTTGGCCAGCGTCTCCGAGAGCCGGGCCACGCCGTCGATGGAGTTGCGGATCTCCGGCGGCGTCGTTTCGAACGCCTCGGAGAGCACTCGCATGCTGGTGGCCAGCTGTGCGGTGTCGATCTTGTCGATGTTGTTGGCCGCATCGCTGAACGCGTCCACCACGTCGTACGGAGATACCGTGCGTGACAGCGGGATCGCCTTGCTCGGATTCGCGGGCTCGGAGCCCTTCGGGTCCAGCGCCAGGTACTTCTGGCCGAGCACGGTCTTGATCTGGATGGAGGCGGTCGTCTCGTTGCCGATCCAGGCGTCCTGGGTGCGGAAGTCGACCAGCACCTTGTTGCCGTCGAGCCGAACATCCGATACCGCACCGACTTTCACGCCCGCGATGCGCACCTCATTGCCCTTCTTGAGGCCAGCGGCCTCGGAGAACTCCGCGGTGTATTTGGTACCAGCGCCGATGATCGGCAGCCGGTCCAGGAAGAACGCGGAGATCGTCACGAGCAGCACCATGGCAAGGCCGAGCACACCCATGAACGCGGGGCTGCGCTTGCCGAGCAGGATCCGGTCGTCCATCAGTGACCTCCCTTCCCCTGGCAGCGTGGTGCGGCATTGGTGTAGATCGGCTGGTTGACCGTCGGCAGCCCGGCCGGGAGGTTGAGCTGCGGTGCGTCCACCGCGCCCGGCCCGACCACGATGTCGATACCGCACAGGTAGAACTGGAACCACGAGCCGTAACTGCCGGCGCGGCCGAGTTTTTCCATCTTGATCGGCAGGTTGGTCAGCGCCGTATTCACTTCGTCCTTGCGCTCGTCGATGGTGCCGGTCAGCTGGCTGAGTCCGGCGATCGAGCCCTGCAACGTCGGGCGAGTCGGCACCAGCAGATCCGCGGTGGCCGAGGCCAGATTGCCGAGCGAGGTCACCGAGCTGCCGATGGTGTCGCGGTCGGCGGCCAGCCCGCTGACCAGCGCCTCGGTGTTGACGATCAGCTGATCGAACTGACCCTCGCGCTCATTGACCGCATTGAGCACCGCCGTCAGGTTCTTCACCAGCTCACCGATGACGGCGTCCTTATCGGCGATCTTGTTGGTCAGATTCGCGGTGGTCGCCACCAGATCGTGAATGGTGCCCTGCTCGCCCTGGAAGACCTGAATGATCTCGTAGGACAGCTTGTTCACATCATCGGCGGTGAGCGTCTGGAACAGCGGCCGGAAGCCGTTGAACAGCGTGGTCAGGTTCAGCGCTGGCTTGGTGTGCTCGAGCCCGATGGTCGCGCCCTTGTTGAGCTTGCGGCCCTGCTCCCCCGCGCCCTGTTCGAGCGCGATATAGCGCTGGCCGACCAGGTTTCGGTAGCGGATGGTCACCGTCGTCGAGGCGGGCAGCCAATTGCGGTCGGTCAGTTCGAAGCCGACCTCGGCCTGGCGCTTGTCCACGATCGAGACACTGGTGACCTTGCCGACCCGTACGCCCGCGATGCGCACCTCGTCGCCGGGGTTGAGCGAGGTGACATCGGTGAAGCGGGCCTTGAACGGGGTGCCGCGGCCGGTGTAGTTCGCGATCGAGAGCCCGAGGACCGTGGTTGCGAAAAGGGTGACGATGATGAAGATGACGAGTTTGGTCAGCGGCGATCCGAGGCCGCGCATCTTTTCCTTCATCGCACGCTCACCTCGCTGCCGCGGAATGCGGGTGCACCGATCCGGGTGACCCAGCTGGGCACCTGCTCGGGCGAAACACCGTTCGCCGCACCATAGATCGCGCCGAGGGTCCGCTGTTCGGTCGGCGAACCCACCGTGGTCGGCACATTCGCGGCCGGATACATCCCGAACTGCGGCACCGGCAAGTTGCCGCTGACCTGGTCACCCGGATTGCGGCTGGGCACCGCATAGGAGCCGTCATTGCTCGGTCCGCCGGTGTACTGGCCCGGATCGGTGAACACCGGGTACTCCGGCACACACCACGGTCCGCGGGTGTCGAGCCAGCGTGGCTCGTCCTGGTTGGGCAGGTACTTACCGCGGGTATTGGTCAGCTCCACCGACACTCGGGAGCCGGGCCGCGAGGTGCCCATACCCATGATCTGGTCGATGCGCGGCTTCATCTTGGCGAAGTTCGCCATCGCGCAGGCGTAGGTCGGCGAATAGGTGGCCAGCAGTTCCAGCGCGGGGCGGGAGTCGGCGGCCAGGTCGATGATGTTGTCGCGGTTGGCGATCAGGAAGTCCGCGGTGCTGGCCGCGGTCGGGTTCAGCGTCGCCAGCAGCGTGTCGATCTGCGGGCGGCGCTGCACGATGGTCGCGTTGGTGGTGCGCAGATTGTCGAATGCGTCGACCAGCTGCGGCAGGGCGTCGGAGTAGGTGGCCGCCACATCGGCGAAGCTCACCAGATCCTGCTTGATATCGGGCATCACACCGTTGAGGTCGCGGAAGATGGTGTCCAGCTTGTCCACCGACTCACCCAGTGCCACACCCTGACCCGATAGCGCCTGCGACAGCGCACCGAGGGTGGAGGCGAGGTCCTGCGGCGGAATCGCCTGCAGCAGCGGCAGCACATCGTCGAGCAGCTTGCTGATCTCGATGGCATTGCCGCTCTTGTCCTGATGCAGCGTGACGCCAGCGGTCAGGTGCTGCTTGCTGGGTTCGTCCGGGATGATGAGGTCCACGTACCGCTCGCCGAAGAGCGTCTTCGGCAGCAGCCGAGCCGTGGCGTTGACCGGAATCTGGGTGGCCTTGCCGGGATCGATCGCCAGGTCGAGGGTCACCTGACCACTCTCGGATCGGCTGGACCTGACCTCGCCGACGTTGACGCCGCGCACCTTCACATCGGCATTGCGGGTCAGCGCATTTCCCACACTGTCGGTGACCAGGTTGACCCGGACGGTGTCGACGAACGCCTTGTTGTAGATCGCGACCGTCGTCACCAGAAATAGTGCACAGACCACGAAGAACGCGATGCCGAGCAGTCGGACGCGCAATTTCTCCGTCGCGCGCCACATCTGCACGCGATTACTCATGACGGCACCTCACTGCTTGCCGTTTCGATGATCGGTGCCCTCATCCCGCAACCCGCACCGTCGTTGTCGTACCCCAAATGGCGAGGCTGAGGAAGAAGTCCAGAACATTCACCAACACAATCGCCGCGCGCACCGCGCGACCCACCGCGACGCCGACACCGGCCGGTCCGCCGGTGGCGTTGAAGCCGTAATAGCAATGCACCATGATGATCACGAATGCGAAGACCAGGACTTTGACGAACGAATATAAGACGTCTTCGGGTGGCAGGAACAGACCGAAATAGTGGTCATAGGAGCCACTGGATTGTCCGTTGAACCAGATGCTGATCATTCGTGATGCCAGGAATGTGCCGAGCAGGCCGACAATGTAGAGCGGAATGACCGCGAGGAAGCCCGCGATCACCCGGGTAGTCACCAGGAAAGGCACACCCGGCACCGCCATCACCTCGAGTGCGTCGATCTCCTCGGAGATCCGCATCGCACCGAGCTGAGCGGTGAAACCACAACCGACCGTTGCCGATAGCGCGAGCGCGGCGACCAGCGGCGCGATCTCACGGGTATTGATATAGGCGGTGAGGAAGCCGGTCAGCACCGAGCTGCCGAGCGAGTCCAAGGCCTTGAAGCCCTGCAGGCCGACGACAACGCCGACCGAACCGGACATGAAGATGATGACGCCGATGGTGCCGCCGATGACGGCGAGCGCGCCACTGCCGAAGGTCACCTCGGCGAGCAGCCGCATGACCTCCTTGCGGTAGTGCACAGCGGTGCGCGGAATCCAGGCAATGGCCTTGGAGTAGAACGACATCTGATCGCCGGCGCGGTCGACGACGTTCACCGGTATGCGCGCGATCTCACGGACCCGGCGGGCGGATTTCGCCAGGGCCGGGGGACGGTACGAGGTGGCCACGGGTCAGGCGCCCTTAGCGGGGACGACCTGCAGATACACCAGGGTCAGGATCAAGTTCACGAAGAACAACACCATGAATGTGATGACCACGGATTGGTTCACCGCGTCTCCGACTCCTTTCGGGCCCCCTTTGGGATGCAAGCCCTTGTACGCGGCGATTACGCCAGCGAGCAGACCGAATATCAGGGCCTTGATTTCGCCGATCCACAGGTCCGGCAGCTGAGCCAGTGCGGAGAACGAGGCGAGGTAGGCGCCGGGCGTGCCGCCCTGCAGCCCGACATTGAAGAAATAGCCACCGGCGATGCCGACCACCGACACCAGGCCGTTGAGCAGCAGTGCGACCAGCATCATGCCGAGAACGCGTGGCACAACCAGCTTTTGCACCGGATCGACGCCGAGCACCTCGAGCGCGTCGATCTCCTCACGGATGGTGCGCGAGCCGAGATCGGCGGCAACCGCCGATCCGGCCGCACCCGCGATGATCAACGCGGTGACAACGGGGGCAGCCTGCTGGACGGTAGCCAGCACGCTCGTGGCGCCGGTAAAGGATTCGGCGCCGAGTTGTTTGATCAACGAGCCGGTCTGCAGCGCGACAACCGCACCGAACGGAATGGCGACCAGTGCGCTCGGCAGGATCGAGACACTCGCGATGAACCACGACTGCTCGATGAATTCGCGCAACTGGAAAGGCCGCTTGAACGTCTTGCGCATAACGTCGATGAGCAGCGCAAAGATGTTGCCGGCCTGGCCAAACCCCGACTCCACAGGAGTCCGCAATCGCGCCAGGGTGGAATACACGATCGCAGATGTTACCCGTTAGTTGTGTTGTGGCGCACGGTTGTGTCCAAGGACCCACCTTGGTATCCACCGAGGTCGCCGTTCTGATACGCCATCACCTGCGTATCGTCGCTCTCCGCAAGTGACTCACGAATAGCCACCTGGGCCGCATGCGGCAGGGTGTGCATGATTTCGCGGACGCGCTCCTTGCGGCGAAGTGCCGCCTGACGTACCGGCATACCCGGAGTGGCCCGCATCTGCGGGATGATGCCCTCGACCTCTTCGGCGCCACCGTGATGGTGACCGGCGTCGACGAGCGCCTGCTCGCGCGCCATCTGGGCCTCGTCCTTCTCCTCCGACATACCGATCGGACCGATCATGCGACCGTTGAGGAACTGCTTGACCACCGGCTCCTCCGAGGTGAGCAGCACCTCGCGCGGACCGAACATCACCAGCGAGCGGCGGAACAGCATGCCGATGTTGTCGGGCACCGTACGGGCCAGGTTGATGTTGTGGGTCACGATCAGGATCGTCGCGTCGATTTGAGCGTTGATATCGATCAGCAACTGCGACAGATACGAGGTACGCACCGGATCCAAGCCGGAGTCGGGCTCGTCGACCAGAATGATCTGCGGATCCAGCACCAGCGCCCGCGCCAGACCGGCACGCTTGCGCATACCACCGGAGATCTCACCCGGCAGCTTGCCCTCCGCGCCGAGCAGACCGGTCAGCTCGAGCTTCTCCATCACGATCTTCTTGATCTCGGACTCGGACTTCTTGGTGTGCTCACGCAACGGGAACGCCACATTGTCGAACAGGTTCATCGACCCGAACAACGCACCGTCCTGGAACAGCACACCGAACAGCTTGCGGATTTCGTAGAGCTCCTTATTGGAGCAGGTGGTGATATCGGTGCCATCGATAAAGATCGAACCGCGCTCCGGACGCAGCAAACCGATCAACGACTTCAAAAACACCGATTTACCGGTACCCGAGGGGCCGAGCAGCGCGCTGACCTCACCCGAAGGCAGCGTCAGCGAGACATCCTGCCAAATACGCTGTGAACCAAAGGATTTGGTAACACCTTCGGTCCTGACCTCGACGCCCACGCCTACCTCCACAAATTCTCAGCGAGCAGCCCACCGGCGAACCGCGCTATCGGGTATCACGGTGTGTCGCGTCACAGTGGGTGCGGTCACTGTATCCCATGAGCATGACGCGGCACACCCTAACCTGACCGAAGAGTAACCCCGAATCACTCTCAGTAATCGCATTACCGTCGCAGGCGCCGGGGCAAAGCAAACGGGCGGTCCCCGCTGGGGACCGCCCGTTCGACGACGCAGCCGTGGCGACCACTTGCGGGTCGCTCGGCGGGGTCAAGTGAATTACTTGACCGAGACCTTGGCGCCAGCCTCTTCCAGCTTCGCCTTGGCAGCCTCGGCGGCGTCCTTGGCGACCTTCTCCAGGATCGGCTTCGGGGCACCCTCGACCAGGTCCTTGGCTTCCTTCAGGCCCAGGCCGGAGACGATCTCGCGGACCACCTTGATGACCTGGATCTTCTTCTCGCCCGCACCCTCGAGGATGACGTCGAACTCGTCCTGCTCCTCGGCGGCCTCGGCCGGAGCGGCACCACCGGCGACGGCGGCGACGGCGACCGGAGCAGCCGCGGTGACCTCGAACTTCTCCTCGAACTTCTTGACGAAGTCCGACAGCTCGAGCAGGGTCATTCCGGCGAAGGTCTCGAGCAGTTCGTCAACGTTGGCCATTGTTGTTTCCTTTCGGTAGTTGGTTGTCTATGAGGGCGAGCCGCACGCGATCCACCCGCATGGGGTGTTACTCGGCGGCAGCTCCGCCTTCGGCCTGCTTCTTCTCCTGCAGGGCGGCGGCCAGGCGGGCCACCTGCGAAGCGGGAGCGTTGAACAGACCGGCAGCCTTCGCCAGGTTGCCCTTCATGGCGCCGGCCAGCTTGGCCAGCAGCACCTCGCGGGACTCCAGGTCGGCGATCTTCTCGACCTCGGCAACGGACAGCGCGTTGCCGTCCATGTACCCGCCCTTGATGATGAGCGCCTTGTTGTCCTTGGCGAAGGTCTTGATGGCCTTCGCGGCATCGACCGGCTCGCCCTTGATGAAGGCGATGGCGGTCGGTCCGACGAACAAGTCGTCCAGGCCAACGACGCCCGCCTCGGCGGCCGCACGCTTGACCAGGGTGTTCTTGGCGACGGAGTAGGTAGCGCCTTCGCCGAGCGCGCGACGCAGATCGGTGAGCTTACCGACCGACAGACCACGGTATTCCGTGATGACGGTGGCCGTTGAGCTCCTGAACTGCTCCGTGATCTCTTCGACCGCGGTGACCTTCTCGGGTTTTGCCATACTTCGCCTCCTCTCTGGATGTCGGTTCGTATTCGAACTGCCGAGTACCAGGGGCCAGCGATAAAGCAAACGCCCCGAACGCAGAGCGTTCCGGGGCGTAACAGGTGATCGACCCGGCGTGCACCGGATCAATTCCCAGCCTCGGTCCTCCCTGCGTGGGCCGCCGACTTGATGCCGGACCTTCGACCACGCCCGAGTGGGCGCAGCGACCAACGGTCTTCGGTAGAACGGATTGGGTAGTCATCGAACTCGTCGATTACTTCCGTCCACAGTAGCCGAACCCGCCCCCATCTGCCAAAACGGGTGCGAACGGGACGCTTTCGCGACCGAATTGTTGTGGCGCGCCTCACAATTGGCATTCGAATGTGGCGGATGCCGCCAGCAGCAAGTGTTACCAAGAGTGACAGATACTGCTTGACTACCGGATTATGGCAACCTCCATAGTCGATCCACCGGTGCTGCTGGAACGACGTACCAGGCGCTTCCTCGCCCTGGCCGTCATCTGCCTCGCTGAGCTGCTGGTCGTCCTCGACAACACCATCGTGAACGTGGCCCTCCCCTCCATCGGGGTGGAGTTGGCCACCGGCGTCAGCGGCCTGCAGTGGGTCGTCGACGCGTACACCCTGACCTTCGCCGGACTACTGCTCGCCTTCGGTAATCTCGGCGACCGGTACGGACGCCGTCGCATGCTGATCATCGGTTTGCTCGGCGTTGCCGTGATGTCGATCGGCGGCGCGCTCTCGGAGTCCATGGGCAGCGTCATCGCCGCCCGGGCCGCGATGGGCATCTTCGCCGCGGCGGTCTTCCCCGCGACACTGGCGCTGATCATCAATATCTTCACCGACAAGCGCGAGCGCGCGCTGGCCATCGCCGCCTGGACCGCGATGGCCGGATTCGCCATCGCGATCGGGCCGATCTCGGGCGGCTGGCTGCTGGAACACTTTTCCTGGCATTCGGTCTTCTGGATCAATGTGCCGGTGGCACTCATCGCCATGGCCGCCACCCTCATCTGGGTGCCCGAATCGCGGTCTGCCCAGGTGGGGCGGCTCGATCTGCCAGGTATTGCGCTATCGATAGCGGGCATCACGCTGCTGGTGTGGGCCATTATCGAGGCACCGCGGTACGGCTGGCTGTCGATGACCACCCTGTGCGTTGCCGCACTCGGCATCGTTTTGCTCGCCGCCTTCATTGTGTGGGAATTGCGTAGCAGCGCACCGATTCTCGATATGCGACTGTTCCGCAATCGCAGATTCTCCATGCCCGCCTTGGCAATTGCGGTCGGCTACTTCTCGATGTTCGGATTCCTGTTTCTGATCACCCAGTACTTCCAAGGCGTCCGCGAGTACACCCCGCTCGAATTCGGTATCGCCTCGCTGCCGTTCGCGTTCTCGGTGGCCATCGGCGCACCCATCGCAACGCTGCTGGCCACGCGGGTCGGAACCACGCCGGTGATCGTATTCGGACTATTGCTCACCGGATCGGGGCTGTACCTGGGCGGTCAGGTGACCATCGACAGCGGTTACGTCACCGATGTGCTGCCGTCCATGGTGGCGATGGCGCTGGGCCTGGCCATTGTGCAGGGCCCGGCCACCGAATCCATCATGTCGTCGCTGCCGCTCGATGAGGCGGGGGCGGGTTCGGCGGTCAATGACACCACTCGCGAGATCGGCGGCACGCTCGGCGTCGCGGTGCTCGGCTCGATTGTGGCCTCCTACTACACAACTCGCGTCGCACCGTTGATCGATCGGGTGCCCGCCGGGATGATGAACTCCGACGAGCGCAGTCTGGTGCAGGCCAGTCCGCTCAGCGTGCTGGAGATGCGCAAACGAGAGCTCGCGCCGTTCTTCGCCGCCCAGCGCGAAAACCTCATCACCGCAATGAAAACCGCCGCCCTGCAGGGTTCACACGCCGCATCCCTGGTAGCCGCGGCCGCAGTCGTGGTGTGCGCGCTGATCGTCGCCATCTTCCTGCCGTGGAGTGCGCAGAAAGGCGAATCGGTACTGCTCGGCTGGCGCAAATCCACCGAGTCCTCGGATAGCTGACCATCGAGGCGAGTCGAATGGTGCTTCGGCCCCTTCGACTCGCCTCTGCGATGGGTCAGGCAGGGGCCGCCTGGCGGACCAGGCGGGTCAGTGCCGCGAGTGCGCCGGTGCGAAATTCGGGTGCGGTGACCAGGCCGTTGCCGTCGACAGCATCGCGGGCCACCGGGAGTCGGACGCAGGTGTCCGGGTCGACGATGGCACCGACGTAGCCCAGCACCGTGGTCAGGGTGGTGGCCGCGCCTTCACCACGGCCTCGGGCCGCGACATTGAGGAAGGCCGTTGGCTTTTCGTAGAGGTCGGCGGTGCCGACGGTCCAATCCAGCAGGTTCTTGAAGCTGCCGGGGAGGGTGCCCGCATATTCGGGTGTGCAGAGCAGTACCGCGTCGGCGCGCGAAATGTGTTCGTGCAGTGCGACAACCGACGGATGGCCGGTTCCGTTGTCATCGGGACTGAATGCCGGAAGGTCGGCGAGGCCCTCATACCAGAAGGTCTCGATGCCCTCCGGTGCGATCGCCGCCACGGTGCGCAGTGCGGCGGTATTGGTCGAAGCACTACGTGTGCTTCCGGAAATGAGCAGAACGGCGGTCACTCCAGGGGCAACCACCGCCGCGCGCGAATTAGTCCGGTCGGCGGTGCTTGCACTGGAGCGACACCTGCAATCGGCCGCAACGCGCAGAGGGCGGGAACGCGATTCGCGTTCCCGCCCTCTGCGGTTCTGGTCAGCTTACAGATGTGTATTTCACA
>NZ_JBEXLC010000182.1:0-16622 GCF_040609795.1 Nocardia sp. NPDC004604 | reverse complement strand
TGGCTCGGCATGGGACACCAACTACTGCAGACATCACCAGTATTCGCCGAACGGGTCACAGAGTGTGCGCGCGCCTTCGAGCCGATGGTGCGGTGGTCGTTGATCGATGTGCTCGACGGAACCGCCGAACCGTCGCTGCTGGAGCGGGTCGATGTCGTGCAACCGGCTCTGTTCGCGGTAATGGTGTCACTGGCGGAACTATGGCGCTCCGTCGGTGTCAGACCCGACGCGGTCGTCGGGCACTCTCAAGGTGAGATCGCCGCGGCATACGTGGCAGGGGCGATCTCGCTGCAGGATGCCGCACGGATCGTGATCTTGCGCTCACAAGCGCTGACCCAGCTTGCGGGCCGGGGTGGAATGGCCTCGGTGTCGTTGCCGGCCAAGTCGGTCCAGGGACTGTTGACCGGATACGAAGGATTGGGTCTTGCCGCAGCAAACGGGCCGACCACAACCGTGGTCTCCGGCGACATCGAGCAACTCGGGGCTCTTCTGCACCAGTGCGAACGCGACGGTATCCACGCCCGCCGCATCGCAGTGGACTATGCCTCCCATTCGCCCCAGGTCGAAACGCTCGAAGAACAACTCCTCGAGGCATTCGGTGGAATTCAGGCCCGGTCGGTTCCGATCGCGTTCTGCTCCACTGTGACCGGCCAGATGCTCGACACAGCCGAACTGGACAACACGTACTGGTTCCGGAATCTGCGGCAACCCGTACGATTCGACCAGGCCCTGGACCTGCTGCTCGACCAGGGGTACACCACCTTCGTCGAGGCCAGCACGCATCCGCTGCTGACGATCGGGATCGAGCAGGCCTGCGATACGGCCGGAATCGACCGCGCGGTGGTCGTCGGGTCACTACGCCGGGACGAGGGCGGGCTGGACCGGCTCCTCCACTCCGCCGCAGTGTTGTATGCCGCCGGAGCAAGGATCGAGTGGCCGACGGTATTCACCAGCGGCAGGCAGCAACAGCGCGCACTGGCGATAGTCGCGTTGCCGACCTATGCATTCGACCGCCGCCATTACTGGCTCACTGCCGGTCCTGGTTCCGGAGATTTGTCCGCCCTCGGCCTGGAGAGGGCCTCGCACCCGCTCATGGGCGCGGTTGTCGAATCACCCGACACCGGCGCGGTGATCATCACTGGGCGCGTGTCCTCGAGCAGCGAGCCATGGCTGGCCGACCATGCTGTCACCGGTGTGGTCATCCTTGCGGGTACCGGTTTCCTGGAACTGGTGCTGCAGGCCGGTCACCAGGTCGCATGCCCGCTGGTGCGGGAACTGACCCTGATCACACCGCTGGTCGTGCCTGTCCAGGGCGGAGTGCAGATCCGTGTGGTGGTGGCAGGTCCTGACAGAAGCAGTGACGACGTCGCTGACGGTGAGCGTGCAGTGACGGTGTTCTCCCGAACCGACACCGAAACTGGCGCGTGGATCCTTCATGCGCAAGGTGTGCTGAGCCCAGTGCTGCCTGCCCCCGAAACCGGGGAACTGGCAGGTGCGTGGCCTCCCGCCGGTGCGGTCGCTGTCGAGATCGACGACGCCTACGACCAGCTGACTGCGATGGGCCTGGAGTACGGTCCACAGTTCCGGGGACTGCAAGGACTGTGGCGGCGTGGGCAGGAACTGTTCGTAGAGGCCCAGCTCCCCGACCCTGATGTTGCGGCCCGATTCGGGATGCATCCGGCACTGCTGGACGCGGTGCTGCAGGCCATACCCTTGGCCGACGGTCCCACCACCGAGCACGGGGTGGGGTTGCCGTTTGCATGGCAGCAGGTGAGCCTGCATACGACCGGTGCCCCGAGACTGCGGGCACAGATCGCCCGCGGACCCGGCGGCGAGGTCGCCCTCACCGCCGTGAACGCCCTCGGCGAACCTGTGCTCAGTGCCGGATCGCTGGTGATGCGCCCGATTGAACCCGGCCAACTGGCCAGCATCTCGGTCACCGGATCCGACCCCCTGCACCTCGTGCACTGGATCCCGGTGCCTGACACCGGGGCGCTGGCGGAGGTGGCGGCGGCATGGTTCACCGACGCCGAGGATCTCATCACCTGGCTCGAGAGCGGGTACGACACTGCCGAGATCGACCCGCCGACGGCCGTGGTGCTGGATTTGCACCGCAGCCATCCCGGCGAGTCGGACTTGCTCGCGGGGACACATGCGCTCACGCACGCGGTGCTCCGACTACTACAGGCATGGTCGAGTACTCCGTGGCGCTCGACCGCGGCCACCCTGGTGGTAACGACCCGCGGCGCGGTCACCGTCGCCGGCGACGACGAGATCACCGACCTGCCCGCGACTGCGGTATGGGGTTTGGTCCGAACGGCCCAAACCGAAGACCCCGGGCGCCTTGTAATCCTCGACACCGACACCGGTCTCGACGCGGCGGCCCTGACCCGGGTATTGGCTTCGCACGAGCCCCAGACCGCGCTACGTGACGATGTCCTCCACGCAGCACGACTGGCACCCGTCCGTGAGCAGCAGCTGCTGGAAATCCCCAGCTCGCGGCATTGGCGGCTCGAGGTCACAGCCAAGGGCACGCTGGATGGCCTGACACTGAAGAAAGACCCGCGCCCGCACGAGAGCCTGAGCTCAGGGCAGATCCGTGTCGCAGTCAAAGCTGGAGGCTTGAACTTCCGTGACGTTCTGATCTGCCTGGGCATGTACCCCGACGCCGACGCCGTGATCGGTTCCGAAATAGCAGGCGTCGTACTGGAAGTCGCTCCCGACGTCACGACCCTGACACCTGGCGACCGTGTGATGGGACTGGCCGACGGTGGTCTCGGCCCGACCGCGACCACCGATCACCGATTGGTCGTGCGCATACCCGAACGCTGGTCGTTCGCCGACGCGGCGGCAGTACCAATAGCGTTTCTGACCGCCTACTACGCGCTTGAGGACCTAGGCAAACTACAGCAAGGAGAAAAGCTCGTCATCCACGCTGCCACCGGCGGTGTGGGAATGGCGGCAGTTCAACTGGCTAGACATTGGGGGGCGGAAGTATTCGCAACCGCCAGCCAAGGCAAATGGGACACCCTGCGAGGCATGGGGTTCGACGAGGCGCACATAGGCGACTCGCGTTCGCTGGCATTCGGAAAAAAATTCTCGGCGGCCACCGGCGACGCCGGAGTCGATGTTGTGCTGAACTCCTTGGCCGGTGATTTCGTCGATACCTCGCTGGACCTGCTGGCGAGCGGTGGTCGCTTCGTCGAGATGGGGAAAACCGACATCAGGGATCGAGACTCCCTCGCCACCGAATATCCCGACGTGCGCTACCGGGCATTCGATCTCCTGGAGGCAGGCGCCGAGCGGATCCAGGAGATGTTCGCCCATCTCGTCGAGCTGTTCGAGGCCGAGGTCTTGCACCGGCTCCCGGCGCGCACCTGGGACATCCGCAGAGCACCCGACGCGTTGCGGTTTTTCAGCCAAGCCCGGCAGATCGGCAAGATCGTCCTGACGCTCTCCGAGGGACCCGTGAGCGGGCAACCGATCACGGGCATCGGCGGCGGGACGGTGTTGATCACCGGCGGGACCGGCGTGCTGGGTGCAGCGCTTGCCCGGCATCTGGTTGCGGTGCACCGGGTCCCCTCACTGGTGCTGGTGTCGCGGCGGGGTATGGCAGCCGTCGGCGCCGTGGAGCTGATCGCGGAGCTGACCGAATTGGGCGCCCACATCGAAGTCGTTGCCTGTGATGTGTCGGACCGGGCCGCGCTGGCGGTGGCGCTGGCGGCGGTTCCCGACCGGTTCCCGCTGACGGGTGTGGTTCATGCCGCGGGAGTGCTCGACGACGGCACGGTCGAGGCTTTGACCCCCGCACGGATCGACACCGTGCTGGAGGTGAAAGCCGATTCGGCCTGGCATCTGCACGAGTTGACCCGTGAACGGGATCTGGCGTTGTTCGTGCTGTATTCCTCCATCGCGGGTGTGCTCGGCGGTGCTGGACAAGGCAACTACGCGGCAGCGAACGTGTTCCTCGACGGGCTCGCCGAGTACCGGCGAGCGCGAGGGCTGGCCGCGACCTCGATCGCATGGGGATGGTGGGCTCCAGAGACCGGGATGACGGGACATCTGACCCGCACCGACACCACGCGCATGAACCGCGGTGGACTGGCGGCGATGACCGTCGAACGAGGGCTGGCGCTCTTCGATGCTGCGGTCGTTCAGGAACGGGCCACCGTCGTCGCGGCACAGCTGGACGTCGCCGCGCTGGGCGAGCAGGCGCGAGCAGGCACACTCATGCCGCTGCTGCAGGCGCTGGCGCCTCGGACCCGGCGTGCCGGCCGCAACACGGGCAACGAGCTGCGGTTGCATCACCGAATCGCCGGGCTACCGGAATCCGAACAGCTGCAGCTGATCTCGCAGGCGGTGCGAGCACATGTCGCGGCCACTCTCGGATACCTCGAACCCGAGGCCATCGATGCTGGCCGCAACTTCCGCGATCTGGGTTTCGATTCGCTCAGCGCTGTCGAGGCGCGCAATCGGCTCAACAAAGATACCGGGCTGAAGCTACCCGCGACCCTGGTCTTCGATCACCCCACCCCCGAAGCAGTTGCCCGCCACATTCACCACGAATTGGCGGCCATCGAAGAAACCCCTTCGCACGGTGGGATTTCCCTCTCGCTGAACGTGATCGAAAAAGAGCTCCGCAGGCACTTGCGCGACAACCTGAAAACCGCTGAAACACGTGCTCTGCTCGGCAGATTGATCGCGCTCGAGGAAAGAAACCCTCTACAGGAGAACCGGGAGGAGGTCCGCACCGCTCTGCAGACAGCCACCGAAGACGAGCTCCTGAGTTTCATCGAAAACCAGTTGAAGAACTAGACACCTGAACTTTGTGGCGAGGAGCTGTACATGGCGGCGGAAAGCAAGATCGTCGAGAATTTGAGATGGGCAACTTCTGAACTCTACGAAGCCAAGCTCAAGCTACATGCGCTGACATCGGAGCCTGTTGCGATTGTGGGTGTGGGGTGTCGGTATCCGGGTGGGGTGTTTTCGCCGGAGGATTTGTGGGAGGTGGTGGATCGGGGGCGGGATGTGGTGTCGGGGCTGCCGGTCGATCGTGGTTGGGATGTGGAGGGTTTGTTCGATCCGGATCGTGCGGCGGTGGGTAAGTCGTATGTGCGGGAGGCGGGGTTTCTGGAGGCTGCCGGGTTGTTCGATGCGGGGTTTTTCGGGATCAGTCCGCGTGAGGCGTTGGCGATGGATCCGCAGCAGCGGGTGTTGTTGGAGACGGTGTGGGAGGCGCTCGAGCGTGCCGGGATCGATCCGCTGAGTTTGCGTGGCAGCGATACCGGCGTCTTCGCCGGCGTGATCAACCACGCGTATGGCGTGGGCGCAGAAGACGGCGCTGCAGTCGAGGGTTATCTGATGACAGGCACCACTTCGAGTGTGGTGTCGGGTCGTGTGTCGTATGTGTTGGGGTTGGAGGGTCCTGCGGTGTCGGTGGATACCGCGTGTTCGTCGTCGCTGGTGGCGTTGCATCAGGCGGTGGCGGCGTTGCGGTCGGGGGAGTGTTCGCTGGCGTTGGCCGGTGGTGTGAGTGTGATGGCGACTCCGGGGATGTTTGTGGAGTTCTCCCGGCAGGGTGGGCTGGCAGGTGATGGGCGGTGTAAGTCTTTCGCTGATGCCGCTGATGGCACCGGGTGGAGCGAGGGTGCTGGTGTGCTGGTGCTCGAGCGGCTCTCCGAGGCTCGGCGTAAGGGTCATCAGGTGTTGGCGGTGGTGCGGGGCAGTGCGGTCAATCAGGATGGTGCGTCCAACGGGCTGACTGCGCCCAACGGTCCTTCTCAGCAGCGGGTGATCCGCAAGGCGCTGGCCAATGCTGGGTTGAGTGCCGGGGAGATCGATTTGATCGAGGCGCACGGCACCGGCACCACTTTGGGGGACCCGATCGAAGCCCAGGCCTTGCTGGCCACTTATGGCCAGGATCGTGAGCGGCCGGTGTGGTTGGGGTCGATCAAATCGAATATGGGTCACAGCATGGCCGCGGCCGGGGTGGCCGGGGTCATCAAAATGGTCGAGGCATTGCGTCGTGGTGTGATGCCCCGCACGCTGCATGTCGATACTCCCTCCACTCGGGTGGATTGGGGGTCGGGGAAGGTGGAGCTGCTCACGCAGGCCCGTGACTGGGATGTGCTGGACCGGCCCCGTCGTGCGGCGGTGTCTTCGTTCGGCATCAGCGGCACCAACGCTCACGTCATCCTCGAACAGGCACCGGCAGAACCTGGCGAGGAGGAAACCGGAAACGGCATCGCCGATCCTGAGATCGATGTCGCTGATCTGGGTGTGGTGCCGTGGGTGGTCTCGGCGCGCAGCCAGCAGGCGTTGTCCGGGCAGTTGCAGCGGCTGGCCGATTTCGTCGTGAGCAGTGAGCAGCGTGGGACCGAGCTCGATGTGGTGGAGGTGGGGTGGTCTTTGGTCGCCACCCGTGCCGAGTTCGAGCATCGTGCTGTGGTGTTGGGTGCCGATCGGCAGGAACTGCTCGCGGGGCTGACGGCGTTGGCTGAGGGGCAGGACGCATCGAACACGGTGCGTGGCAACGGTTCTGGGCACGGCAAGACCGTGCTGGTGTTCCCCGGCCAAGGCGCACAGTGGCTCGGCATGGGACACCAACTACACGCCGAGTTCCCCGCATTCACCCAGGGCTTCGATGCAGCAGTCACCGAACTCGACCGGCACCTGCCCACCCCTCTGCGCGAGGTTTTGTGGGGTGATGACGAGCAGCTGCTCAACCACACGATGTACACCCAGGCTGGCCTGTTCGCGGTAGGGATCGGTGTGTGGCATCTGTGGCGGGAGTGGGGCTTGCGCCCTGACTTCTTGACCGGGCACTCGATCGGTGAGATCGTCGCCGCGCAGGTTGCTGGCGTGCTGTCGCTCGAAGATGCAGCAGTGCTCGTCGCCGCGCGTGGCCAACTGATGCAGGCCCTGCCCGAGGGCGGCGCAATGGCTGCAGTCCAGGCCTCTGCCGAGGAAGTCAGCGAGCTGCTGAGCGATGGGATCGATATCGCCGCGATCAACAGTCCGGGCTCTGTGGTCGTTTCCGGGGTACGCGAAGAGGTCGCGGCAGTGGTGGACCGGCTGCGGCAGGCCGGTCGCCGGGTGAACTGGCTCCCAGTCTCGCATGCCTTCCACTCGCCGCTGATGGAACCGATGCTCGAACAGTTCGCCACGGCGATCGAAAAACTGTCGTTCACCGAACCTGCGATCCCGGTCGTGTCCAACCTCGACGGACGGCCCGGCGGCGCCCGAATGGCCACCCCCCAGTACTGGGTCGAGCATGTGCGGCGCAGCGTGCATTTCGCCGAGGGCATGCAATGGCTACGACAGGCAGGCGTGGGCCGGTACGTGGTGGCCGGACCTGACGGCGGATTGACCGCGTTGATCCACCAATGCGTCGAATCGGCCATAACCACCGAATCACCCGCCCCGGCGACCGTAGTGCCGGTTCTCCGAAAAGCTCGCTCCGAAACCGTCTCCGCGCTCACCGCAGCCGCGGCGATCGACGTCGCAGGGAACGGGATCGACTGGCCGGCGGTATTCACCCGGGGCGCGCGGCAGCCGCGCCCACGCGCACATGTGGCACTGCCGACCTATGCGTTCCAGCACCGTCACTACTGGCTCGACAGCCCTACCCTTCGAAGTACTTGGTTCGTCGGCACCGATGTTTCCAGGATCGATCGGGAGCGCGGACTGGTTCCACTGCTCACCCGTGCTCACCCGCTGCTCGGGGCCGCGGTGGCGTCCCCGGAAACCGGCGGGGTCGTGGTGACGGGCCGCCTGTCACCGGCGATCCAGCCGTGGCTGGCCGACCATGTGGTGGGCGGGGTGGCGCTGCTGGCGGGGACCGGATTCGTGGAGCTGGTCTTGCGCGCGGCCGAGGAAGTGGGCTGTGTTCTTCTACGAGAGCTGACATTGATGGCTCCACTGGTGCTGTCCGACAACCGCGGAGTCCAGCTGCAGGTGCAGGTGGGAGGTGCCGACGAATTCGGCTGCCGGGCGGTGTCGGTGTATTCCTGCACCGAAGCCGACAACGCTGTGTGGATCCTGCATGCACAAGGTGTGCTGGGCGCGGAGACTCCCCTCCACGGGGATGCGGAATTCGCGGAATGGCCTCCGCAGGGTGCAGTGGCCGTGCCCATCGACGGGTTGTACGACCGGTTGACCGGTACGGGGTACGAGTACGGTCCGGTGTTTCGAGGACTGCAGTCGGTGTGGCGGCGTGGGGACGATCTGTTCGTGCAGGCTTCGGTGAGCGGAGCGGTCACCGAAGCCGAACAGTTCGGGTTGCACCCGGCGCTGCTGGATTCGGTGCTGCATGCACTGTTGCTCGAGGGCGAAGGTGTTGCTGCGGGAGAAGTGATGATGCCGTTCGCATGGCAGAACGTGTCACTGTATGCGGCCGGAGCGTCATCGGTGCGGGCCCGGATCACCCAGCTCGCCGGTGGTCGCGTAGCGATCGACGTGAGCGACGAGGCGGGCCAACTGGTGTTGCAAGCGCAGTCGTTGACGATGCGGCCGCTGCCGCCCGGACAGTTGACCCCGCCACGAGCGCGAGGCAGATTGCATGCCTTGCGCTGGACCCCCGTGGGCGGGTCGATGCCCGGAACACCCTCACAGACCTTCAAGTCCCACATTCATACCGTGCCGGACGCTGAAACCTTGCTTTCCTGGATCCGCGACGAACCAGTGGACATGCCGTCGGTTGTGGTGCTCGACAGTCAGAGAGCCGGAACTGGCGCAGAGGACATTCCGGACCGGCTGCGTGCAGCGACCGCTGATGCATTGGCAGTGACGCAGGTGTGGCTGGCGGCTACGCAGTTCGCGGCAAGCACTTTGGTGGTGCTAACGCGTGGCGCAGTGGGGCTGGTCGGCGAAACCATCACCGACTTGCCGGGATCGGCGATCTGGGGATTGTTGCGTTCGGCGCAGTCAGAACATCCGGGGCGGATCGTGCTCGTCGACACCGAGGTCGATGCCCGGTTCGAGGAGACCGCCCTGTCGGCAGTATTGGCATCAGGGGAACCCCAGATTGTGCTCCGCGCCGGTGTCCTGCACAAAGCCCGCCTGACCGAAATACCCGACCAGCCTCGGCGATCCCACAGTGCGATGCCCGCAGGGCCGCACAGCGCGGGCTCCGACGTGGGGGCCACCTCGGCAGGCGGGACCGTGCTGGTGACCGGCGGGACGGGCGAAATCGGAGCGCAACTGGCCCGGCATCTGGTGGTCAAGCATCGGGTCAAGTCACTGGTGCTGGCCAGCCGCCGGGGTGCGGCCGCGGACGGGGCAGTCGAACTGGCCGCGGAGCTGACCGAGTTGGGTGCCCTGGTGACCGTGGTGGCATGCGACGTGTCGGATCGCGATGCGGTCGCGGCCATGGTGGCAGCCGTTCCCGACCAATTCCCTCTGCAGGGCGTAATACATGCCGCCGGAGTCCTCGATGACGGTATGGTCGAGTCTCTGACACCGGATCGGCTGAACACGGTACTGGCGGGCAAAGCAGACGCTGCCTGGTATCTGCACGAGCTGACTCGCGACATGGACCTGCGAGTCTTCGCGCTCTGCTCCTCGGCAGCGGGTGTACTGGGAGGAGCTGGACAAGGCAACTACGCCGCAGCAAATGTCTTCCTAGACCGATTGGCCGAACATCGGCGAACAACGGGATTGGCCGCGACATCGATCGCCTGGGGACCGTGGACCTCCGGCACCGGGATGGCGGGCAGTCTCGGCGACACCGGTCTTGCCCGGCTTCGACGGAACGCCTTCCTGAGCATCTCGCCCGAGCAGGGTCTGGAAATGTTCGACCTCGCGGTCACACAGGACCGTGCCGCAGTGGTCGCGGCACCGATGGACCGGGTCGTGTTGGAAAGGCATGCCAGGGCCGGGTTACTCGTCCCCGCGCTGCGTGGACTGACCTCGAGCACCCCTCGCCTCTCGGCGGGGGAAACCGCGCCTACCCGAGAAGAGGGGCTCTCCCTACGAGGGAAGATATCCGCGATGGCCTCGGCCGAGCGGCTGCCGATATTGGTCGATATGGTGCGAAATCAGATAGGGGTCGTGCTCGGTCATGACAATCCCCACGACATCGACCCCGAGGGCAACTTCCGAGAGTTGGGATTTGACTCGCTGACCGCAGTCGAAGCTCGCAACCAGCTCAACGGCGTTACGGGATTGCGCCTGCCCACGACCCTGATCTTCGACAACCCTACACCGGTTGCTCTGGCCCGCTACATCCTGCACGAACTGCTCGCAGCCTATACGGACATCGCGGAAATCCCGACGCGGGAATCGGTTCCAGAGCCGGTCGAACCGCCAGTGGACACGGAGCGCGAACACCCGAATCCTACGGTGGCAGAACCCGCGGCCCCGTCGGAGACGATTGTCGGCATCGTCCGGCAAGCTATCGCGGACAACAAGTTCCGAGACAGCCTCATGTTCCTGCACTCGGCTGCGAAGCTCCGTCCGATGTTCGACCACCCCATTGCCGGGATACCGGAAGGCATCGGGATAAGCGGTGGTTCTCCCCACAGCACCGGCGGGGACGTTCTGCCACACCTGGTGATGATCTGCACCCCAGCCTTCCTCGGTGGATACATCCAATACATCATGCTCGCCACTCACCTGGGTGCTCAGCGACGTGTCTCGGTTGTTCCGCTGCCGGGATTCAACCCGGGTGAACCGTTGCCCACCTCTCTCGATGTCGCCATCGACAGTCTTGCCAAAACAGTTCTCGATACGGTGGGGGACGACGAGTTTGTCATCGGCGGCCTGTCGGCGGGAGGAAACATCGCCCATGCCACGGTGACTCGACTGATGGAACAGGGCAACACCCAGCTGCAGGGCCTGATCATCCTCGATTCTTTCATCTCGCCAGAAGCGAACAGGCTTCTCACCGACGGCATCGGAAGCCAGCTGCTTGAGATGGACACGGTGCACCCTGAATTCGCTGGCTTCACTGTGTCGCGATTGACTGCTCTCGGGTGGTGGCTCGAGCTTCTACTGCACATCGAGAATAAGCCGATTCGATGTGCAACGCTGTTCGTCAAGTGCACGGTGCCTATGGACGGAGTCGGCGAGTGGCCTCTCGAAACATGGTCGACACGCCAATCGGTTCAAACCTTGGATATCCAACATTTCCAGCTATGTGGTAGCGAAGCTCAAAAAACGGCGCAGGTGGTCGACCGCTGGCTTACCCAGCTGAACGCAAAAGAAGACACAGAAGCAGAATCGACTGCTGAAGCGTTGGAGAATCCATGATTCAGCCTCAATCTTCGCTAGGCCAAAGACCCGGCGAAAGATTGCCATGGTTGTTCGGTGGCCGACTGCGTGCGGCCGACGCGAGTCGGATCGGTAAGGGCTCTTGCCGGTCCAGCCGCTTTCGGTATCCGCATCAGCCGTGGTTAGGAGATGTCACCCCTGACAGCTTTATGCCACAACAAACCGGTCTCCTCACCTTCTATCACAGATACGATGACAAACGACCTGTATATTAATGAGAGGTTTTCGACGTGCCAAATGAAAATCAGGTACCAAATATGCGCCGACGTCGGAAGAGGGCGGCGTGATACCCGCGTTTCCTTTCGAATTCGACGGGGTCAATCCTCCGCTTGAATATGCCGACCGGCGAGCGCAATGCCCGCTCGGGAAAGTGCGGCTCGTCAGTGGTCACGATGCCGTTCTCGTCGTCAAATATGACGACGTCTCCGTCGCCCTCGCGGATACGCGACTCAGCCACGACCTTCATGCCCCCGGTTCGCCGCGGTTCGTTCCCGGGCCTAGCCATTACGATCAGTCTCTCCCCAACATCGAAGGCGAGCAGCATCGCCGGTACCGGCGAATCGTCTCGCCTACCTTCACGCGACGCAATATTGAACGTTGGAATCCGGTAATCGAGCAGATTGCGATCGATCTGCTCGATAAGATCTCACAAGCGGGTCCACCGGTAGATATTGTGTCGGCATTCTGCCTCGAATTTCCGACACGAGTATTTTGCCGGGTACTGGGTATCCCCGACGGGGATTCCGCGCGCTTCAGCGAATGGTCGAACGCATTCGTCTCCAGCTCATCGTTGAACGCGGCGAAGCGAGCCCAGCTGATCACTGAATTCTCAAACTACATGTGGGAACTAGTGACGCGCAGGCGGTCCGATCCGGGTAACGCTCTCATCGACGATCTAATCGCAGCATGTGAGGGCGAAGACCACCTGAACGACGTCGAGCTGGTCAGCTCGGTAATGGGCCTTATTGCGGCGGGAACAGAGACCACTGCCAACTCCCTCGGCCGCTTCGTGCTTACGTTGCTTGGAAACGGACGGGAGAAGTGGGAAGAACTGTGTGCGAACCCTGAGCTCATCCCTGCTGCGGTCAACGAATTGCTCAGAGTGGTCGTTCTGAGCCAGTTCGGCCAGCTGAGGCTGGCTACTGAGGAGGTCGAACTGCCCTCCGGACGGATCGAAGCCGGTACGGCTGTTGTCATTTCGTCCAACTCGGCGATGCGGGACGAGACAGTCTACCCGAACGCAGACGAGATCCAATTCGGCCGCAGCGGCCCACCGGTGCTGGCCTTCGGGCGAGGTGCACACACGTGCTTGGGTATGCATCTCGCCAAGGCCGAACTGGGGATCGCACTTCGGCTCTTGACCGAGCGCTTCCCAGGGCTCGCCACGGAGGCCACCGTCGGCGAGCTGAGTTTCTCCGATGGCACGATGCAAAGTTCGCTGCTTGCGCTTCCCGTGACCTGGTAAGCCGTCAAGCGCGAACCAGCAACCCGGCAACACGGTGCACTTGTGGCGAGCATCAGCAGAACCGGTATTGAACGCAGGCGGTCGCTTCCGTTACTGGTCGCTCGATTGATCACATGTTCGACGGGCGATTGCCCGCATCGCTGATTCACGCCGGAAATTGGACCTAAAGATTTTCCCAGATAGAATTGAGGACATTGATGAAGCGATCGTCAAGCCCAGCCGGGGCGCCCGCCTGGCTAGCCGTTCAATATCGCACCGTAAAGGAACTGTTCGCAGATTCGAGGCTCAGCCGATTCTCTCACCCCGACTCGCATCGCGCGCCGACGTTCACCAGCTCCGGAATAATCGGATCGCCCCTACACGACATGAGTCTGGATGATTTGCGGATGAAGGTGATCCGTGAATTTATCGCGCCCTTTCTGAAGATCGAGAGGGCCCAGCATCTCCATGGGCTCGTTGTCAACGAAGTGGAGAACGCATTCCAACGGGTGTGTTCGATGGCGCCCCCGGTCGATATTCGGTCCGAGATCGCTTACCCGGTTCCTGCGGGGGTGGTTAGCACGCTGATTGGCATTCCGCGGGAGTTGCACCCGAAGGTTCGCGGACTTGCCTATGTCGCCGGAAATATCGAAAACCATGAGGTGGCCGCAAAGGCTGGCGCAGAGCTAAACAACATAATCAGCGACATCATGGACGACGGGGGGGTGAGCGGAGAGGACAGTATCATCCGGCGCATCAACCAGGCGCTGTCGGAGGGAAGGTATAGCGAGTTTACCAGAGAGCAGTTTGTGGGGACGCTCAAGGGTATCCAAATAGCTGGGCAGATGAATGCCGCGACGGCCATCGAGCGCGGAATGATCTTGTTGTTATCCGAGGGGATGGACATCAGCCGCATCTCTGCGGACTCCGAATACCTGGATGGTCTCGTCGAAGAAATCCTTCGTTGTCCGCACCCTGTCTTCAGAAGGAATTCCGGTGTTCCTCGCTATGTGAAAGAAGACATGCAAGTGGGCGACACGGCGGTGGGAAAGGGGGATTTGATCATCCTGGATTTCGAGGAGGCGAACGCAGACCCCTCGCAGTTCGATTGCCCGGAGAAATTTGATCCTTCACGCTGGCCTAATGCGCATCTAACCTTCGGATACGGTCCCCACTTCTGCCTCGGGGCAATGCTGGCGAGAATGGAGATCAGAACCGTCCTGCAGTACTTCTCTACGCGGATTCCCGATCTGCGACTTTCCGAACAGCAATTCTCTAGGTGCACCGATCAGCTCTCGGGCGGAGTAAATCGACTCTTCGTGGAATGGTAGAGACGAGCGAGAACAGTTCTCCGGCTCGACTGTGTTACTGCCGCGGGACCAACCAATGGATCGTGAAATCGGGACGAAGTTCCGAGCATGATTCTTTCGGTGCCACATGTGATGCACCGGCCGCCGGGCCGCACGGCGTGGAATTATTTCGGACGAGCAACTTCGAAGGAAGGCGATAGTGTACGAAGACAATCAAGAAGAATCCAAACGAGTGCAGGATTACTTTGCCAAAGACCTGCTCCGCGAAAAGGTGTGCGTCATCACTGGTGGCGGCACGGGGCTCGGGCGTGCCACTGCAATTGCATTTGGCGAGCTCGGCGCCCACGTGGTGGTATGCGGACGCCGGCCCGAGCCGATAGAGTCCACCGTAGATATGATACGCACCGCTGGGGGAAGCGCCTGGTCGAGCACTCTCGACATCCGGGACGACAACTCGGTGGACGACTTCATCGACCAGGTCCTGCAAAAATTCGGTCCGATCGATGTCCTCGTGAACAATGCCGGAGGTCAGTTCCACTCTCCCGCGGAGAACATCACGTCCAAAGGTTATCGCACGGTTATCGACCTGAATGTAATGGGAACATGGAACATGACCCGATCGGTCGCCGTGAAATCGATGATCCCCGGAGGCGGTGGGAGAATTCTCAATGTCACCCTGTCGCCACACAATGGCGTTCCTCTCATGGTGCACGCGGCTGCCTCCCGGGCCGCCGTCGAGAGCATGACCAAGACACTGTCGATCGAATGGGCGCGACACG
The DNA here is from genome assembly GCF_040609795.1 of Nocardia sp. NPDC004604. Lineage (NCBI taxonomy): Bacteria > Bacillati > Actinomycetota > Actinomycetes > Mycobacteriales > Nocardiaceae > Nocardia > Nocardia sp. NPDC004604. The sequence goes on along the minus strand of NZ_JBEXLC010000182.1, from coordinate 1,818 downwards.
GAATCACGGTTTGCGCATTGGCTGCAGGCACTATGAAGACCGATACACTGTATACGAAGTATCCGTCCGCAGTCGGGCCAATGATAGACAATGTGCAACCACTCGGTCGGCCGGGGACAGAAACTGAATGGGCCAGTTTCCTGGCGTTCATGGCTTCGAACGCTGCAGACTTCTTCACCGGTTGTGTACTCACGATGGACGGCGGGCGAGACAACTATCCTTCCGTGTTTCCGCCCCCGGGGATGCCACCCGAGATGCTCGAGGCCTTCAGATGATCGAGACTCCCCCTTTCGTCCCGATGCGGGGTTTGATGAATCCGCTGGTACCGGGTGGTGGTGCCGGAGAGCCTTTGCCGCCCGACCGTATGGTGACGAACGTCACTTGTCAATCGGCTGTTCGCAAAGTCACCACAACACGAACATGTATGGATGGTTCGAGCGTCAAATCCAGAAAATCCGGTAGGAGGATCAAGTCCTATGTCTGATTTCGGTAGTCCTTCTCCGGATCCGGCCGCGGATACACTCCGCGGAGGACCGAGTTACGGCGAGTTTATTGAACAGACACGGACGTTGATGGATCGCGTGCGTACCGCATGCCCGTCGGACGAAATTGCACTCGCCACCATTGCCGCGCTGCAAGAGATAAACTCTAGACTCGAAGAGGTGCAGGTCGACAGCTGGTCCCTGCCGCTGTGGACACGGCACGACCTTCCAGCGCAGGGAAATATCACGCTGCCCCCGTACGAGATTCTCCACCGAGATTCCGAGAGCATCAAGGCGACCGTTCGATTCCGGAGCTACCACCAGGGCGTGATGAATACCGTACACGGCGGTCACATCGGCGTGGTATTCGACGAAATTCTGGGTATGGCGGCATGGTCGGCGGTCAACACCGTCAAACGCACGGCGTACCTCAACGTCTCCTATCGAGCACCCGTGCCGCTCGAGAAGGATCTGCAGTTGCTCACCCGAGTGGAAAAGCAGGAAGGTCGCAAGACCTTCCTCCATGCAGAGCTGCGTGACGGCGAGCTATTGTGTGCGGAAGCCGACACCCTGTTCATCGCCCTGCAGGGCCAGTCCTGACCTGAGTCTCGCCGATATTGACCGCAACGTCATCGGCGCGGTCACAGGTGGCGGTGTCCGATGTGCACCGGTGGCGCGAGGAAAATGAAGGTTCGCTCTGCCCGATCTGCTGGAATACCCGCTGGGCAAGTGAGCGCTGCCGCAGAAGGTGGTTCGAATAGTTATCACGGCGAAGGGGAGAGAGGTCTGAATTGCGGAAACCTCGCTCACGTGGCCGCGAAACCGCCGATGACGAGAACACAATGATCGGGTTCAATTTCGAGCACAGGTTCTATGCGCTCGAGCAAACCAGCTGAACAGTGCCGGAGCCCCGGCGGACCCGCCGGGGCGAGGCCGTGTGCGGCGCGTGCCGTGCCTGGCCGGTGGACCCACACGCGATCAACGGCAACCGATAAAGATACCTGCTACAGCACACCGACTCGCGCCACACGGGTCGGTGTGCTTGGGCATCTGCGTCCGATCTGTCCGGCCAGCGCGCCGAAAACCGCATACCCACGCCTGCCCGTCCCGAAGGGTCGCCCCAACAGGCGATCCGCACCACGTCCGAGGTCGACGTCGAGATCGCGTCCGGTCTTCGTGGGCCAACTCGGGCAACCAGGACCATGCCGCCGCGATCATATCTTGCCTAGTGGCGGCACCCAGGGTTGTGGCAGGTTGTTGCCATTTGTTGGTGCTGTTGGTGGGGGTTGGGGCTGTAACAATTTGGCTATGCGGAGGTGTGCGTGGCGCGTTGGTG
>NZ_JBEXLC010000181.1:0-16713 GCF_040609795.1 Nocardia sp. NPDC004604 | reverse complement strand
CAGGGGGCCGCGAACACGCAGCGCCGGAGGCGCTGCAATTAGATACAGCGCCGCAGGCGCGGCAAATCCAACACAGTAGTTTGTTCGCATGGCCCGAACTCTGCTGGTTACCAATGATTTCCCGCCGCGGCCGGGCGGTATCCAGTCGTATCTGCAGGCGTTGGCCGGTGAGCTGCCGCCCGATGACCTGGTCGTCTATGCCCCGCGGTGGCGCGGCGACAGTCATCTGAAATTCGATGCTAAGCAGAAGTTCCAGGTGGTTCGCCACCCCACCACGCTGATGCTGCCGACCCCCCTGGTGCTGCGGCGCGCGGCACGGCTGCTGCGCGGCGAGAACTGCGACACTGTGTGGTTCGGTGCGGCGGCGCCGCTCGCATTGCTCTCGCCGATGCTGCGGCGCGCGGGCGCGACCCGGATTCTGGCCAGTACCCACGGACACGAGGTCGGCTGGTCGATGCTGCCGGGTGCGCGGCAGGCGCTGCGCGCGATCGGCGAGCACACCGATGTCGTCACCTATGTCAGTCGGTATACGCGCGGCCGGTTCGCCTCCGCGTTCGGACCGAATGCCGCGCTCGAATATCTGCCGCCGGGTGTGGACACCGAGGTGTTCCGGCCGGATCCGGCCGCGCGCGCGGAGTTGCGCGAGCGCTACGGCCTCGGCGATCGGCCGACAATCCTGTGCTTGTCCCGGCTGGTTCCGCGCAAGGGGCAGGACGCTTTGATCATCGCCATGCTCGAGATCCGCGACCGCATTCCTGGTGCGGTGCTGGTGGTCGCGGGCGGCGGACCGTATGAGGACAAGTTGCACGCTCTCGCTGCGGCTCTCGGTGTCGCCGAGGACGTGGTCTTCACCGGCCGGGTCCCGTCCAGCGAACTGGCCGCCCACCACACACTGGCCGATGTGTTCGCGATGCCGAGCCGTACCCGGGGGGCCGGGCTCGATGTCGAGGGTCTCGGCATCGTGTACCTGGAGGCCTCGGCATCCGGTGTGCCGGTGGTCGCCGGGCGCTCGGGCGGTGCGCCGGAGACCGTGCTGGAGGGCAAGACCGGCCGAGTTGTCGATGGACGCAACACCACCGAGATCGCCAATGCCATCGTCGACATCCTGTCCGATCGCGACGCCGCCGCGCAGATGGGTGCGGCAGGGCGCAGCTGGGTCGAGGAGCAGTGGCGCTGGGACAGCCTGGGCGCGCGGCTGCGTCAGCTGCTGCAATAAGGTGGCGGCGGCGTAGGGTCCAAGGGGTGTTATCTATTACAGTCGGGCTGTGAGTGAGCGAAGCGAGCGAACCATGTGCCAGCGCGCCCTGCGCACGGTGGAGCCGAGCGTCAGCGAGGCGCAGCCGTGAGCAGTATTGAGGTCGCCGATCAGACGTTCGTCGCCGCCCCGGGTACCGCGGTCGCCGAGATCCTGTCGGGCACGAACAACTGGCGCCGCTGGTGGCCGGACCTCGACCTCGAGGTGCGGGAAGACCGGGCCGACAAGGGGATTCGCTGGACGGTCACCGGTGCGCTCACCGGAACCATGGAAGTATGGCTGGAGCCCGCATTGGACGGGGTGATCCTGCACTACTTCCTGCACGCCGAACCAAAGGCGCCGACCCGCAATCCGGCCGCTGCCAATCGGGCCCGCCGGGTGGCGGGCAAGACGATGTCGTTCGAGATCAAGGCCAGACTGGAGGCGGGCCGCGCGGCGGGTGTCGCACCGGCGCACACCGCCCCCCGCTGACGCACACCACTACAGCAGAGCAGCTGAAAGGAATCGTTGTCCGCCATGGCCGACAGGACCCAGAGGTCGATCATCATCGACGCACCGTCGCAGCGGGTGATGTCCGTCATCGCCGATCTGGAGTCCTACCCGGAGTGGGTCTCGGCGGCGAAATCGGTTGAGGTACTCGAGAAAAGCCCCGACGGCCGGGTGCGTACCGCACGCTTCGTGTTGGATGCCGGAGTCGTCAAGGACACCTACGTGCTGTCCTATACCTGGCGGCCCGATGAAAAGTCGGTCAGCTGGACGCTGGTCAGCGGCGATCTACAGAAGGCGCAGGACGGCACCTACGAACTCATCGACCGGCCCGATGGCACCACCGAGGTGACCTACGAGCTCACCGTCGACCTGAACATCCCGATGATCGGCATGTTCAAGCGCAAGGCGGAGAAGGTGATCACCGACACCGCCCTCAAGGAACTGAAGAAACGGGTCGAAGGCTGATCACGCACAAGCCCGAGGCAGCCAGGACCCGGGTCGAACTGTTCATCGGCAAGGGCGGAGTCGGCAAGACGACATTGGCCTGCGCCACCGCGATGGCCTACGCGCGCAGTGGTCAGCGGGTGCTGGTGGCCTCGCTGGATCAGGCACATTCGCTCGGTGATGCGCTCGGCTTCCGATTTCCGCACGATCCCGGCACCGTGGCCGGGGTCGCCGGCGTGCTACCCGGAGTCGATGTGATCGAGGTCGATTCCCTTGCGCTGCTGGAGGATCGGTTCCGCGAGGTGGTGCGGATGCTGGCCACCGGAACCGGCCATGAGCACGGCATCGACCTGGCCGCGCTGGATCCGGCCGAACTGACCGGACTGCCCGGTGTGCAGGAATTGCTGATGCTGGTGGAGATCACCCAGTTCGTCCAGGAGGACGACTGGGATGTGATCGTCGTCGACTGCCCGCCGTCCGCGGATATGCTGCGCATCATCACCGCACCGGAAACCCTGCTCGGCTATGTGGAACGCGTGTGGCCGCAGCACGCGCGGGCACTGAGCACGGTCGGCACCGATCTGCGCCGCGCGGTGCTCGCCACCACGGTCGAACGAATCGTCAAGGCGGTGACCGAGGTGCGCGATCTGCTCGCCGATCACGCCCGCACCGGCGCGCGGCTGATCACCGTCGCCGAACAGGTGGCCGTCGCCGAATCGGAGCGGGTGCGATCGGCCGCGGCGCTGCTCGGTCTGCGCTTGGACGCGGTGGTGGTGAACAAGGTGCTGCCCGCCGCGCCGCCGCCGACCGCACTGGAGGTCGCCTCCCATCCGGCGGTGCAGTGGTATCTGAATCGGCGCGCCGAACAGCTGGACGTGGTGAATCGACTACAACGGGGTATGGACGGAACACGGGTGCTGATCGCCCAGCACACCGGGCCCGAACCGGTCGGGCTCACCTCCCTGTCCGCACTGTCGTACGCGATGGACTCGGGCGAGCGGTTAGACACCGACCCCGCGCTGCGCGACAATCCGGCGAAGGTTCGCACAAGTTCCGGCGAGCCGGTGGTTCGATTGGAGTCGGGCACCGGTCTGCATTCGGTGTACGCGATGCGGATGCACCTGCCCGTCGTCGATGCGGCGACGCTGCGACTGGGACGAGTGGAGGACGATTTGATCGTGGGAGCGGACGGGGTCCGGCGCCGAGTGCGCCTGGCACCGGTATTGCGGCGGTGCACGGTCGATGGCGCCGAACTCGATCACGGCTATCTGGTCGTGCGTTTCCGTCCGGACCCCGAGGCGTGGCCGGTATGACCGATCCGAGCGGCGGCCACGCGGATGGCTGGCCAGGCGATGTCGATCCCGGTGACGGCCTCGGCGAATTCGTCGCGGAATTGAAACTCCTTGCGGAGGCGGTGCTGGAGCGGGTCGAGCCGGTGTTGCGCCGAGCCGCCGACGGACAGCCGGACTGGTCGAGCTGCAGTTGGTGCCCGGTGTGCGCGGCGGCCGCATTGGTGCGCGGCGAGCACCACGATGTGCTCGCGGTGGTGGCCGATCACGGCACCGCCATCGTCACGGTGCTGCGCGAGGCGCTGGCCGGGGTGCCGGTCGATCCGGTCATGCCCGATGACGACGTACCGCACGATCATTCGGCCTTCGTCGAGCAGCACGGGGACGCGTCGGCATCGGCCGCGGCGAATACCCACGCACAGCACTCGACCCCGGGCGGGCGTGAGCGGGCCCGCTACGTCGGCATCCCCGTGACGATCAAGGCATGACCGCGCGAGTGGCAGATGCGCGACCGCTGACCGTCGGAATCGACGTCGGCGGCACCAATATTCGCGCATCGGTGGTCGATGGCGACGGCGAGGTGCTCGACACCGTTGTCGCGCCCACGCCGCATTCGGCGCGGGCACTGGAGAATGCGCTGGATCGGTCGGTCCGCGAGCTATGTCGCAGGCACCCGATCGGCGCGGTCGGCCTGGCAGTGGCCGGGTTCATCAATGGCGATCGCTCGGCGGTGCGCTTCGCACCGCATCTACCGTGGCAGGACGCCCCGGTCGCACAGCGGCTCACCGAACGTCTCGAACTGCCGGTGATCCTGGAGCACGACGCCAATGCCGCCATGTGGGCCGAGTACCGGTTCGGCGCGGCGGCGGGCGGACACAACTCGGTGCTGGTGGCGATCGGCACCGGCATCGGCGCGGCGCTGCTCATCGACGGCGAACTGTATCGGGGCACCCATGGCGTCGCACCGGAACTCGGACATCTGCAGGTGGTGCCGCAGGGGCGGGCCTGTCCGTGCGGCAAGCGCGGCTGTTGGGAAAGGTATTGCAGCGGAACGGCTCTGGTCGATACCGCGATCGAAATGCTGGCCACCGATCCGGTGCATTCGACAGTGCTGGCGCGTGAGGTGCTGCGCGATCCCGGCTCGCTGACCGGACGCCGGGTGGCCGGAGCGGCACAGGACGGCGACCCCCTTGCCGTGGCGGTCATGGCCGATTTCGCGCGCTGGCTCGGGCTCGGACTGGCCTTTGTCAGCGATATTTTCGATCCCGGACTGATCGTGATCGCCGGTGGGGTAAGCAGTTCGGCCGGGCTGTTCCTGGACGAGGCCCGCGAGGAATACGCGCGGGCGATCACCGGCGCCGGCCATCGGCCGCTGGCCCGGATCCGCACCACCCAGCTCGGTGAGGCGGCGGGCATGATCGGCGCGGCGGAACTGGCCAGAGCCACCCTCGTCGACACCGGACGCAGCAGATCGTGGGTCGCGCGTTCCACCCACTGAGTTCGATTGCGGCGCTCCCGGGTCCCTCCGTGGTCACGCTGCGCTACCGCCTCCGGCCCGTCGCTCGCGCCGCGGGCGGTCGGTTGTCAGCACTCGAGAACATGTGGTGAGATACACCGCTCCGCTTGGATGTGATCTGTAACCGACGGTAAAGTCGGCAACTGACGGTTGTACCCGTAAACGATCCCGGCCGCGGGGGTTAGGACGCCATGCTCTACTGGATGCTGAAGTACCTGTTCCCAGGACCGTTCATGCACCTCTACAACCGTCCGACAGTCGAAGGCGTGGAACATATTCCCGCCGATGGGCCCGCCATCCTGGCCGGGAACCACCTGTCCTTCTCGGACTGGTTGTTCGCGCCACTGATGAGCCCGCGCCGCATCAGCTACCTGGCCAAGGCCGAGTACTTCAACAGCCCCGGCTTCAAGGGTCGGCTGCAGAAGTTCTTCTTCAGCGCCACCGGCCAGTACCCGATCGACCGCAGCGGTGCCAGTGCGGCCGAGGACGCTCTCATCGCCGCCCGCAAACTCCTCGACAAGGGCCACCTCGTCGGCCTCTACCCCGAGGGCACCCGCTCCCCCGACGGCCGCCTCTACAAGGGCAAGACCGGTCTGGCCCGCCTCGCTCTGGAAACCGGTGTCCCCGTCATTCCGGTCGCCGTCATCGGCACCTTCGAGGTCTGCCCGCCCGGCCCCTTCCGCTGGCGCCGCCAGCAGGTCACCGTCAAATTCGGTGCCCCCATCGACTTCTCCCGCTACGAGGGCATGGGCGGCAACCGCTTCGTCGAACGCGCCGTCACCGACGAGGTCATGTACGAACTCATGCAACTCGGCGGCCAGGAATACGTGGATGTCTACGCGGCCAGCCTGAAAAAGGGTGTCCCCTCCGGCTCCGCCCCCGAGGCCACCCGCATCCCGGAGACCGCGGCCAGCTAGTTCCGGGTCAACCGGGCTCCGGGCCGGGCGCGCATCGATACGGCCACTCGACGGATATCGTTGAGTCGTGACGGTGCGCGCAAAAATTTGCGGGATCAGGTCCGAGCACGATCTGTGGACTGCACTGACCGCCGGTGCCGACGCCATCGGATTCATCTCGGGGATCACCCATTTCAGCGAGGACGCACTCGACGCCGAGCGCGCCGCCGAGTTGTCGCGTCTGGCTCCACCGTTCGTCACTCGGGTCCTTGTCACCCATCTGGAAGACGCCGCCGCGATCGTCGACCTCGCCGACCGAGTGGGTGTGGACGCGATCCAGGTGCACGGGCTCGTCACGATCGACACGGTTCGCGAGGTTCGAAAGGCCTCGGGCGGGCGCAAGATCATCAAGGCAGTGCATGTCACCGGCCCCGAAGCGGTCGACGCCGCGCGTTCGGTCGCGCCGGATTGTGATGCGGTGCTGCTCGATTCGCGCACCGCGGACCGTCTCGGCGGTACCGGACTGACCCACGACTGGTCGGTGAGTGCGGCCGTGGTGACCGCACTACACGAACTCGGCTGCCCGGTCGTGCTCGCCGGTGGGCTCGGTCCGAACAATGTCGCCGATGCCATCGCACGCGTGCGCCCCTTCGCGGTGGATGTCAATAGCGGAGTCGAAACCGCCACCGGCGATAAGCAACCCGACGCGTGTGTGGCCTTTGTGACAGCGGTACACCGAACACCGGGGTCATTCGCGCCCCCCGCCCCACCGCTATGAGCACGACCGGCCCCGGCGACCGAGTTCGCGGCGGTGAAGTGGGCTGCCCGCGCCAATCGCACCGATAAGCGATGCGACCGCCTCGTTCGATCGGACAACACGCTCCGCTCCATCGCATCCATCCCATTGCGACATTGATCTGCCGTACCGGGGACTTCCATCCACCCTGCCAGCCACATCTGCCGAATGGCCCGTGCTGGTACCGAGGTCGCGGTTCATCGGTTGTTGCGGCGCAGCGGATTCGGCGCGCGGGGGTGCGACGGGAGCGATCTCGGCAACATTCGAGCGGGCCGCGTGCCGTGGGGGCACAATCAGCGGGGTAGATGTTCCGGGTGCGGTAGGTGCGGGGTCCGCCGGTGGCAGCGGCTTCGCGAAACGAGCTAGGGGCCGCGAATGTCCGAGGGGACGGATCTGTTGTTATCGCTCGCGGTGGCCGCGGCGCATCAACTGGGGTATTCCTGCCGGGTGGCGAATGCCGATGACGTGATGTTGTCCGGGCCGGCGGGGGATGTCATGGTCGGGTTGACGAATTTGCGGCGGATGGCGGCGGATGAGCCGCCGGATCAGTGGCCCGCGTTGGTCGCGGATTATCTCAGTACCGGGCTGGTCGATCTGGAGGTCGATCGCGATCCGCTCGACACCGGGAATTTCGCAATGATGCGCGGACTGATCAGGACTCGGCTGTACTCGGGGCAGGGTGGGTCACCGGATGTTGTGCGCCGCGAGGTCGCGCCCGGACTGGTCCAGCGGGTGCTGATCGATCAGGTGCACACCATGGCGCCGGTCACCTATCCAATGCTGCGGCAGTGGCCGATCGACGAATACGACCTGTTCACCCTCGCCGAACGGAACACCCGCGCGGACGGGGCGCTGGAGGCGTTCACCCATCGGATCGATGCGCCGATGGCCGACGGTGTCGAGATCACCATGCTGAGCGGCATCTCCGACTACATCACCGCGCACGTGCGCTGGCTGGACGAGTATCCGGTGGTCGGACCGGCGGGCTCGGTGTTCGCGGTGCCGTCCCAGCGCCAGATCTACGCGCATCCGGTGGCGAATCTCGACGTCGTGCGGGCCACCACGGTGCTCGCCCAGGTCGCGGTGCTCGACTACGCCCAGCGCCCGTGGCCGGTCAGCCAGGACGTCTACTGGTGGCATGACCGCACCATCGAGCTGGCCGCCACCACCGAGCACACCGGTGAAGCACTCTGCATCTACCCGTCGGACAACTTCCTCTCCGCACTGAACGAACTCCCCTCCTGAGCCCTCGACGCCGAGATCTGCGTCACTCACCGCCCCCCGAAGCACCCTCCTACCAGGCCCTTTAGTTAGGGCATTCGCCCGACACCCCCGCATCCCAACTTCTCGTATCCAGGGCTGTCACGTTTTGCGCCACCAATGCGTCTTATGCGTAGACAGCTTCCGGCGGAGAAGGAGATGAACCATGCCTGTGCTGTTCATAGGTCATGAGGTGGCGGACGAGGGCAGCGCGGCGGCGGCATTCGCGGCGCAGGCGGCCACGCCCCCGTTCGGCCTGCCCGGCTCGTACGGGATCACGCAATGAGCTCGAAGGTGGCGCACCAGGCCGATGCGGCCGACGAGCGGTACCGCGCCGCCGCCTTCGTGAAACGCTCGATCAACAAGGTCTTTCCGACGCACTGGTCGTTCCTGCTCGGCGAGATCGCGCTGTACAGCTTCATCATCCTGCTGCTGTCGGGCGTGTATCTGACGCTGTTCTTCGAACCGTCGATGACCGAGGTTGTCTACGACGGCGCCTACCAGCCGTTGCGGGGAGTGCAGATGTCGGCTGCGTACCGTAGCACGCTGGATATCTCCTTCGACGTCCGCGGCGGGCTGTTCGTGCGGCAGGTACACCATTGGTCCGCTTTGCTTTTCACGGCGTCGATGATCATTCACATGTTCCGGATCTTCTTCACCGGCGCCTTCCGCAAGCCGCGCGAGGGCACCTGGGTGATCGGCGTGACGCTGTTGATGCTGGCGATGTTCGAGGGATTCTTCGGCTACTCGCTGCCGGACGATCTACTCTCGGGAACCGGTCTGCGCGCCGCGTTCAGCGGTATCACCATGAGCATCCCCGTGATCGGCACCTGGCTGCACTGGCTGATGTTCGGCGGTGACTTCCCGGGCACGATCATCATCCCGCGGTTGTACATCACGCATGTGCTGCTGTTTCCGGGCATCATGCTGGCGTTGATCGCCGCGCACATCGGTTTGGTGTGGTACCAGAAGCACACGCAGTTCCCCGGGCCGGCGCGCACCGAGCGCAACGTCGTCGGCGCCCGGATCGTGCCGGTGTTCTCGCTGGACCAAGGCGCGTTCTTCATGTTCACCCTGGGAACGGTCGCGCTTCTCGGTGGTCTGCTGCAGATCAACCCGATCTGGAACCTGGGGCCCTACAACCCTTCTCAGGTGTCGGCGGGTTCACAACCCGACTTCTACATGATGTGGACCGACGGCCTGGTGCGCTTGATGCCGCCGTGGGAGATCTACATCGGCGGCTACACGGTGCCCGCGGTGTTCTGGGTAGCGGTGATCATGGGGCTGGTGTTCGTGGTGCTCTACGCCTATCCGTGGATCGAGAAGCGGCTCAGCGGCGACACCGCCCACCACAATCTGCTGCAGCGGCCCCGTGATGTGCCGGTGCGCACGGGGATCGGCGCCATGGCGATCGCGTTCTATCTGGTGCTGACCTTGGCGTGTGTCAACGACATCATCGCGCTGAAGTTCAACATCTCGCTGAATACGACGACGTGGATCTTCCGTATCGGTCTGCTGACCGCGCCACCCATCGCGTATTACCTGGCGTACCGGTTCTGCATCGGTCTGCAGCGCAGTGACCGGGCGGTGCTCGAGCACGGCATCGAAACCGGCATCATCAAACGACTGCCGCACGGTGAGTACATCGAGGTGCACCAGTCGCTCGGTCCGGTCGACGAGCACGGCCATCCGGTACCCCTGCCCTACCAGGGCGCCGCGGTACCGAAGAAGATGAACAAACTGGGTTCGGCGGGCAAACCGGGCACCGGCAGCTTTCTGCGGCCCGATCCGGCTGCGGAATCCGCGCGATCCGTCGAGGTCGAGCACGCGGAGGAACGCAAACAGCTCGCCGTGCTACAGAAGTATCAGGACCGAATCTCCGCCGACGGTGAAAGGCATGCACCATGACGTGGCCCGAGCGCTCGCAAGCGCCCGATACCGAGGACTACGGACTGCTCGTCGCGGCGGCCACGGCGGCCAGCGCGACCACCGCACACGCGGTACGTGACCTGTTGCGCTATCACGGAATCCGGGCCACCACCGGCCCGGCGCACACCACCGGCCACCCCGACCGCCACCGCGTCCTCGTCTTCCCCGAGGACGCCGTCCGCGCCTACGAAATCCTCGTCGACAACACCGTCTGAGAACCTCGGGCTCGCACCACGGCCCGGACCGAGGGCCCCGAACCAACCCGGTTCGGGGCCCTCGGTCCGTTGGCGCCGCAATCGGTCGAGATAGTGATCACCGAAGTGCCATGCTGGTAGGTGCAGACAGTTCCGAGCCGCATAGGAGCGGATCATGAGCTTTCACAAGATTCCGGCGGGGACCCGAGGGTCCAGGCCGCCGTCACCGAATCCGGTCTACCGTCTCCTCACCCGGACCATGGCGCGGTACCACCGATTCCGCCACGACCGATTCCTCGGCATGGACCTGGTGTATCTGACCACGGTCGGCGCGAAGAGCGGCGAGGAACGTCGGGTGACGGTCAGCCGCTTTCCGGCCGACGACGGTGGCTGGCTCATCGTCGCCTCCATGGGCGGCGCGATCCAGCATCCGGGCTGGTATCACAATATCGCCGCACATCCCGATCAGGTGTGGGCCGAGGTGAGCGGGACGAAGTTCCATGTGACGGCCGAACAGTTGGACGGCGAGCGGCGCGAGCGGGCCTGGCAGCAGATCACCGCCGAACAACCGCGCTATCTCGGCTACCAGAAAAAGACCGATCGGCTCATCCCGATCATCGAACTTCGACCACGCGGCTGATATCGCGCGCCTGTTGGCCGAGCAGACGGTAGGAGTTCACACGGTGTTGGACTCCCTACGCCAAGGTGGGCGAATGACTGGTTCGGACTTCGCCATCTCCCGGCGGACGCTGCTGCGCACCTCCGCCCTCGGTCTCGTCGCGGCCCCGGCGCTGGCCGCTTGTTCGAATGATGGTCCCGCACTGGTCCGTACGCGCCCGAAGCTCACGCACGGCGTCGCGGTCGGCGACCCGCGCACCGACGGCGCACTGATCTGGGCGCGCTCGGATCAGCCGGCGAAGTTGATCGTGGAGACCGCGGCCACCGAATCCTTCACCGACGCCAAACGATTCACCGGTCCGCTGCTGACCCCGGACGCCGACGGCACCGGACGGGTGCGCGTCAACGGGCTGCCCGCGGGTCAGCAGGTGCACTACCGGGTGACCCTCGAAGGCGAGGACGGCGCCACCTCCGAACCGATCACGGGCATATTCCGCACGGTGCCAACGGGCGCGGCCGATATCCGGCTGCAGTGGTCCGGCGATGTGGTCGGCCAGGGCTACGGCATCAATCCCGAACTCGGCGGCATGAAGATCTTCTCCGCCATGGCCGTACGCGACCCACACCTGTTCATCCACTCCGGTGATTCGATCTACGCCGATGTGCCGTTGCAGGAATCGGTAACCCTGCCCGACGGGCGGATGTGGCGCAATATCGTCTCCGAGGCGAAAAGCGCTGTCGCCCAGACGCTCGAGCAGTTCCGCGGCAACTACGCCTACAATCTGACCGACCAGAACTACCGCCGCTTCAACTCCGCGGTCGCCCAGGTGGTCCAGTGGGACGACCACGAAACCGTCAACAACTGGTACCACGGCGGCTTGGTCGCCGAGACCAAGGGCTACACCGAGCGCAGCATGGACACCCTGGCGACCCGCTCCTGGCAGGCCTTCCACGAGTGGATGCCGTTGGAGCCCAAGGAGGCGGTGGACGGACGCCTCTACCGCAAGATCTCCTACGGCCCGCTGCTGGACATCTTCGTGCTGGATATGCGGACCTATAAGGACACCAACGACATCAACAATGGACCAAACGGTCGCATCTTCGGTCCGGAACAGACGAAGTGGCTGATCGAGGGGCTGCGCGAGGCCAAGGCCACCTGGAAGATCATCGCCAATGACCTGCCGCTCGGCCTGGTCGTCAAGGACGGTGAACAGAAAGTGATGGCCTACGAGGGCCCCGCGAACAGTGACAACGGCGCACCATCCGGCCGGGAAACCGAGATCGCCCAAGTGCTTTCGGCCATCAAAGCGAACAAGGTCGGCGGCGTGGTCTGGCTGACCGCCGATGTGCACTACACCGCGGCCCACCACTACGCACCGGAGCGCGCCGCGTTCACCGACTTCGACGAATTCTGGGAGTTCGTCTCCGGGCCGCTGAATGCCGGTGCGTTCGGACCGAATCCGCTGGACGGCACCTTCGGTCCGGAGGCGGTATTCGTGCATGCACCCGATGTCCAGAACGCCTCGCCACTGGACAGCTACCAACATTTCGGTGAGGTATTGATCGATGGCAAGTCAAGGGAACTGACGGTCAACCTCTGCGATGCGACCGGATCTGTCCTGTTCAGCCAGCGGCTCGCGCCGCCGGTTCGCTAACGGTCGAGATCGAACGAGCATCGGAGCCCGCGCTGTGGTTAGCTTTCGATCCATGAGCACGCCGCACATTGTCGCCGCCGAAGAATATCTACCTCGTGACACCGCGGATGTCGTTCGTACTGTGCGGAATTCACGCGGTCGAGTGGAAAGCCTCATGGTGCGTGGCGGCGAACCGATCGACGACGGTCTTTCGCTACCCGATCCGCGCACGGTGGTGTCGCTGCGCAAGATGAACGCCGTACTCGATATCAACCTCGGCAGACGCACCGTGCGCGTGCAGGCCGGCGCCAAACTGTCCGATATCGATCGCCGCCTCGGCGCACACGGGCTCGGTCTGCCGATCATCGGCGACCACCGCGATATCACCGCTGGCGGTTTCGCCTCGGTCGGCGGCGTGAGCACGGCATCGCACAAGTACGGCATGTTCATCGATCGGATCGTGGATCTCGAGTACGTCGATCCGGACGGACGCATCGGCACCTGTGGCCGCAACCACCACACCGAGCGCTTCCACCGGATCCTGGGCGCGGGCGGGCGCGCCGGCATCATCACCGCGCTCACCCTGGATGTGATCGATATCGATAAGGACCACACCTGGCTCACCACCGACGCCGACCGGTTCCTCGACTTCGACTCCTTCGTCGAACACGCCTACGCCGAAATCGCCCGGCCGGGCAATGCCGCACTGCAGGTCGGTCGCTGGGTCGATACCGCACCGCTGAAGGTGTCGCGGCCGGTGGGCACCGGACATGTGCAGTTGGGGACCGTGCGCTTCGGTCAGTGGTCGAGCCTGTATCCGACCACCCCGACCCGATCGCTGCGCGCGCGCCGTGAGGTCGGCTCCAAGACCAGGAAGTCGCTGGGCGCCATTGCCTCCGCGGCGGGCGGGCGCGCGGGCGCACCCGTGCGCAATGCCGCCGCGGGCGCACTCATGTTCGCCCCGAAGGTGCTGACGCTGCGCGATGCCGAGTACCTCGCCGATACCGTGATCAGCTCCTCGGAGCGCGGCCCCGCCTACCGGGTCGCGATCTTCGCGCCGCTGTCGACCTACACCTCGGTCTTCTACCGACTGCACGACCTGTTTGCCGGACACCGGGAACGGACCGGCTGCTTCACCGTGATCTCCGCGATGACCTACGGCGTGCGCTCGAACTACCTGCGCGAGGAGGCACAGGCGCGCGGGCTGTCGGTCGAGGATCATGGTCTGATCACCTTCACCTGTCGTTTGCGGCCATCGGCGCTGCCCTCAGAACTGTTGCGCGACATCGTCACCGGAATCGATGAGATCTGCGTTTCCGAACGCGCCCTGCGGTACGACTCCGCGGATTAGACTGTGTCGCGCCGCATATAGTCGCCAGCAAATAGCTTCATCGCCCATCGGCGGCACTGCTATTTGCTGGCGTCAGCGGTCGACTTCGACACTGTCGGCGGGGTGTCGATGCGTTGGTTCAGCCCATCTAGGTGAAGGTTGCTCTGATGCTCGAATTCCGCCCCGCCCCGGCCCGGCTGCCCGACCGTAAGCGGCAGCGTCCCGAATCCATCGAGGGCCTGCGGGTGCTCGTGACCGACGCCTGCTCGGATATCGGCCGCGCCACCGCCGACCTACTGGCCCAACATGGCGCTCAACTGCTGCTCGTCGCCCGACGCGGGGAGCGACTCGTGGCCGCCTGCAATGAGATTGCCGATGCGGGCGGTCATGCCGGGTGGTTCCGCTGCGATATCTCCGCACTCGACGATGTCGACCAGCTCGTGCACTGGGTACTGACCGAATTCGGCACCGTGGACGTGCTGATCAACAATGCGGGCCGGCCGGTGCGTCGACCCGTATCGCAATCGCTGGACCGTTTCCGTGACTACCAGCACATGATGGCCACCAACTACTTCGGCCCGCTGCGCCTGACCCTCGGGCTGTTGCCAGCCATGCTGGATTCCGGTTCGGGGCACGTGATCAATGTCGGCCCGTGGAGTCTGAATACCGGTGCCGCACCGAATTTCGCCTCTTACGCCAGTTCCCAGGCCGCCTGGACCACCTTCGGGCAATGCGCAGACGCCGAATTGTCGCCACGCGGTATCCAGGTGACCAGCGTCCGGTATCCGGCCGTCCACCCCGAATCCGGCACCATCGCACACTTCGTCGCCGAACCCGCGCTGGAGCCCACCGAAGCCGCCCGGCTCATCGAAACGGCCATCCGCACCCGCCCGGCCCATCTCGAACCCCGCTTCGCCCGCACGCTGCGCGGGCTGGCGGGAGTAGCGCCCCGCTCCACCAGCCGCCTGCTCTCCCGCCTCGCCTCGTTGTAGCCCATGCTGCGTAGGGCGGCCTCGGCTCCACCGCAAACCGCCTGACCGCGTCGTAGCCACGCCTGCGGCTCAGGAGCAGCCGGAGTTGCTGGGCAAACGGGTAGACATATGTCGTGGACACTGTTGAGAAGCGATTGGGACTCGTGCTGCGGGCTCCGGTCGACTCGCTGGTTGCCGACGATCGGGTGCGGATGCCGGACAGCGTTGCCATGTGGAACCTGCCGGAGCACGATCGGGTCGCATTGCGGGCCTGGGGAATGCCCAGCGATATGCCGATGGCGGCTGATCCACAGTTCGGGGTCGAGCCGGAATTGACCCCGACCATCGCCAGCGACCAGGAGCGTCGGTTGCTCACCGCGGATCGACGCCTCTACCGACTGGGTCGGTGGGGACGGCACCCGCTCATCCTGATCGGCGCGCTCGCCGGTAACGGGACAGTGTTCGGGCTGAAGGAGACACCACTCTCGACCGCCGATCTGCCACCGGTGATGCCGGACCGATACCCGGACCTCTACAACCCCGCCGTCGCCTATCTCAACTCCTCGGTGGCCAGGTTCCTCGAGGTCGCCTGGCGGTGGCGAGCCGCGAGCCGGATCCTGCGGGAATTGACCGAAACCGAACCGCCATTTCCGGGAACCCGCATCGCGCTGACCGAACGGGGCGAGGACGCCGATGCCATCCACGCGGCGTACCTCGAGGAATGCGAGCAGGTGTGGGAACGTACCGACGTCGATATAGCGGCGGTGCTGGCCGCCATGGCGGAGATCGACAATTTGACCGGACCCGATGGGCGCGAATCGCTCTGGGTGGAGCTGATCAACAGCTTCCCCAGCTGAGCACCAGAAAACGCCGAAGCGCCCCACCGGAATCCGGCAGGGCGCTTCGGAAAGAGCTACTCGCTCAGTGCTTCTCCGGGCCGAGGTAGTACTCGAAGACCAGACCGGCGGCCGCACCGAGGATGCAGACCACGCCGATGCCGATCAGCCAGAACTGGAAGAAGGCCAGGCCCAGTGCGGTGATGGAGCCCGCCGCGGCCAGCGTGATGGGCCAGAAGCTGCCGGGCGAGAAGAAGCCCAGGTCGCCCGCGCCGTCCACGATCTCGGCGTCCTCGTAGTCCTCCGGACGCAGGTCGAGGCGACGAGCGACGAATCGGAAGTAGGTGCCGATGATCAGCGACAGACCGGCGGTCAGCACCGTCGCGGTGGTGCCGGCCCATTCGACACCGGTCCGCGACTGGCCGGTGAAGTAGCCGTACACGATCGCCACGATGACGAAGAACACCGTGAGCAGTTCGAAAATCCGCGCTTCGATCTTCATATCAGATCAGTCCTCACTTGCTCTCTGCCGCGGCCGCGCTCTTGGTGTCGCGCTTGGTGTTGAACGGCTGGGTGGAGGTGGCGACCGGGGATTCACCGATGGACTCGAGCGCCTCGGCGTTGGTCTTGCCCGCCTTGCGCGCATCGATGTACTTGGTGAACTTCTCCGGCGACACCGCACGGACCTCGAAGTTCATCATCGAGTGGAAGGTGCCGCACATCTCGGCGCAACGGCCGACGAACGCGCCTTCCTTCTCGATCTTGGTGATCTGGAAGACGTTATCGGAGTGGTTTTCCTTCGGGTTCGGCATCACGTCCCGCTTGAACAGGAACTCCGGCACCCAGAAGGCGTGCACCACGTCGGCGGCGGCCAGCTGGAATTCGATGATCTTGCCGGTCGGCAGCACGAGCACCGGAATCTCGGTGCTGGAGCCGACGGTCTCGACCTTGTCATAGTGGAGGTAGGACAGGATGTCGTTCTCCGGCTTGCCGTGCACCGGGCCCGGCTGCGGGTGACCGTCCTTGGTCCGCTCCTTGTACTCCTCGAGCTGTTCCTGGTTGGCGTCCTCGCGGGCCTTATCGATGCCGTCGAAGCGGAAGCCGTCCTTGAAGTCGACATTGCGGTAGCCGAACTTCCAGTTCCACTGGAAGGCGGTCACGTCGACGGTCACGTCCGGGTTGGCGACCTTCTCGTGCACGTAGTTCTGCACGACCACGGTGAAGTAGAACAGCACCGCGATGATGACGAACGGCAC
>NZ_JBEXLC010000180.1:0-16974 GCF_040609795.1 Nocardia sp. NPDC004604 | reverse complement strand
TGCGGCTCCTCGCGGCGAGTGCGGGAGTGCGCGGGCTGTCGGATCGTTCGCTGCCGGATGTAGCCCGAATCGAGCAGACAGCACGACGCCGCCTCGGTGACACGAAGTTCACCGAGGCGGCGCGAGCGGGCGCGGAGGCGGATTGGCAGGAACTGGTCGCTTCTACACTCGCTTGTTGAAAGTGGCACGGGACCACAGGAATCCGACGATGGCGAACCCGGCGCTCCAGGCCAGCGCGGCGGCGGTGTAGCCGCCGGACGGGTGGCCGGTGAGAAATCCGCGCAGCGCTTCGATGATCGGCGTGAAGGGCTGATACTGCGCGAACTGCCGGATGCCCTGTCCCATCTGGTCGGCGGGCACGATCGCGCTGCTCAGGAATGGCAGCATGATCAGCGGCACCACGCTCATGCCCGCGGACTCCGGGGTCTTGGCGGCCATACCCAGCGCCACCGTGAGCCAGGAGGCCGCGAACGATGTCGCCAGAATGACGCCGATCGCGCCGAACCAGTCCGTTGCGGTCGCGTCCGGGCGGAAGCCCAGCGCGAAGGCCACGCCGATGATCGCCGTAATGGCAATCACATTGGTCAGCATGGTGGCCACGACGTGGCCGATCAGGATGGCGCTGCGGGAGACGGACATGACCTTGAACCGGTTGATGACGCCCTTGGCCATATCGGAGCTCACCGAAACCGCGGTACCCGACAGCCCGTAGCTGATGGCCAGCATCAACATTCCCGGTGTCGAGTAGTTGATGTACTCCTCGCCGACATTGAACGCGTTGCCGAACACGTACACGAAAATCAACATCATCATGACCGGCATCAGCGCGGCATTGAAGATCGTGACCGGAGTCCGGGCGATGTGCTTGAAGTTGCGGCGCAGCATGGTCGACGAATCGGCAAGCGATGCGGAAATGGTGCTCATTGTGCGACAGCCTCCGTGGTAGCGCGCCCGGTCAGGGCGAAGAAAACATCATCGAGATCAGGGGTATGGATGGAGACCTCGGCGGCCTCGATCGAGTACGCGGCCAGCCGATCCAGCAGGTCCCGCAGGGATTTCGAGCCGCCGTCGCCCGGCACCCGCAGGGCCAGGGCATCGTCGTCCGGGGTAGCGCCGGGCAGGATCCGTGCCGCCGCCTCCAGTTGCGTGGCGTCGGTGAACCGGAGCCGAATGTGGCTGCCGGGCACCCGCCGCTTGAGCTCATCGGCAGTGCCTTCGGCGACGATGCGGCCCTGGTCGAGCACCGCGATCTTGTCGGCCAGCTGATCGGCTTCCTCGAGGTACTGGGTGGTGAGGAAGATCGTCACGCCATCGGCCGTCAGCTCACGGACGATTTCCCACATGGTGCGACGGCTGCGCGGATCCAGTCCCGTGGTCGGCTCGTCCAGGAAGACGATGTCCGGCTTGGTGACCAGCGTCATCGCCAGGTCCAGCTTCCGGCGCATGCCGCCGGAGTAGGTCGAGGCCAGCTTGCCCGCCGACCCCTCCAGATCGAATCGTTCCAGCAGTCCGCCGACCACCTGCTTGCGCTGGGCGCCCCGCATGCGGTGCAGATCCGCCATCAGTTCCAGGTTCTCCGCACCGGTCAGCAGATCGTCCACCGCGGCGAACTGACCGGTGACCCCGATCACCTTGCGTACCGCTTCGGGCTCGGCCGTGAGGTCGTGCCCGGCAATGCGCGCCGTGCCGCCGTCGGCCTTCTGCAGGGTGGTCAGCACGTTCACCGTCGTCGTCTTGCCCGCTCCGTTCGGACCGAGCAGCGAGAAGATCGTGCCTGCATCGATATTCAGATCGATGCCGTCGAGGATCGTCTTGTCCCCGTATGCCTTCCGCAGCCCGGAGGCCGCGATTGCTGCGTTGTTCATGTGAACACAGTCGCCAGCCCGGCTGATACCGACCTGATAGCGACCTGACACGCCGACTGATACGGTGTTCGACCTGGTCACAGCGGACCAGGGGTGGCAAACGATCCTATTCGGGTGACTGCTGTCCGGCCGCGATGATGTCCGCCAACTCGCGGTCGGTCGCACTGAGCTCCCGGTCCGGCTCGTCTTTGCGCCTGGAGCGGATATACAGCCATTGCAGCAGCCCCGTACCGAGCACTCCGGCCGCCAGGGTGGCCAGACCGATCTTCCAGCCGGGCGGGCGCCAGGTCAGTTCCAGGTCGGCGTCGCGGGTGCCCGCGGGGATATCTACGGCGACAAAGGACTTGGCCACGGTCGTGAGCGGGATCGGCTTGCCGTCGAGGGTGACCCGGTAGCCGGGCCAGCCCAGTCGGGCGAACACCACGCGGCCGCCGGTGTCGGAGGAGACTCGCACGCGGCTGTCGGTATTGGTCTCCGATACCGAAGAGGCAGTGACGTTTCGGGTGTCGGCGACGCGGCCGTTCATCGTGGAGACCGGGCCGTTGTTCCGCTCCAGCACGGCGATGTAGCGCTCGTGGCCCGGGTAGTCGACCCACTGCCAACCCTCAGGAGCGGGCTGGTTGCGAGCGTCGGGAAACAGGGCCTTCTGCAATACGACCCGGTCGATGAGCATCAGATCGACGAGCGGGCGACCGGTGCTGCGCTCGGGTGCGAAAACGCGGCGGTAGGCGTCGGGGCAGACGCTGGAATCCCAGCGCATGCACAGCATTTCACCGAAGTAGTAGTGGCCGGTCGGGGTGTATCCGTTGACGTAGTTCAGTTCCATGTCCTCGGCGTAGTTGCCGAAAACCAGTGAACCGTAGGCGCCTTCGAGATTCTTGTCGCTCGGCTGCAGCAGCCCGCGCTCGCCGAGTTGGAGGGTGGTGCCGGTGAAGTCGGGGAACGCCGCTCGTGCCTCGGCCCGGTTCGCGGGCAGATGCCACGGCATCGGCGTCGGCTGGGCGGCATTGACCTGGTAGTAGGCGATCGGGAACATTGCGACGATGGTCAGCGCCACGGCCGCGGCGGTGCCCCGGCGCCGGCCGAGCCACACCACGCCCGCGCCTACCGCGGCGATCACCAGCGCCGCCGTGATGTGCCGGAGCACGTTGTGTGGGTCCGCGGAGAACGACCGCACCCACAGCGTCAGGATCAGCACCCCGGCGGCGATGCCGCGGTTGCGCCAATTCCGGACGGTGCCATAGCGGCCGAGCAGCACGCCCACCAGCACGAGCAGGCCGATCGCCAGCATCGGCAGCACGCGGACCGGCCAGCGCAGCGGTCCGATCGTGCCGGGGCCCGCGGTCCACATCAGCATGATGAGCGTGAACAGCGCGACCGCGGACAGTTCCTGCCAAGCCTGCCGCGCCCGGCCCCAATCAATGAAGGCAAGTGCCGGAATCAGGAACCAGGCGACGTAGGTGAGCGGCATCGGCTGGATATAGCCCCACCAGGACGTGAAGGCGGGCAGCGTGCTCGGCAGGCTGGCATTCAGCGATTCCGACCAGGGAATGGTGAGGAACTGGTCGTTGATAATGCTGGAGACGCCGCGCCAGGTCACCTTCGCCGCCAGCATGCTCGGCAGGAACGTGAGCAGTCCGGCGAGCCCGGCGCAGGCGGCCGCAAACGCGAGGCGCAGCACCGGTTTCCACGCGCGGCGGTACACGATCTCCCCGACGGCCACCGCGAGCAGCATCAGCGCCGCTTCCACGGCGGGGAAGATGTACTGCGTCGAGATGGTCAGATACAGATACCCGAACACCGGAACGGGACCGGCCTTGCCACGGGTGTAGCGCACCGACGCCGCCCAGGCGTGCACCAGCCAAGCCGTGCCGGTGAGGGCGGTCATCCAGCTGGCCTCGTCGAAGAACAGGAAGAAACCCGACAGCGGGAACGCGATGCCCGCCGCGGCCGACCACGCCGGGCGGCCACCGTAGGCCAGGCAGATCCGGTACACCCCGAGGGCGGCGATGATCGAGAAGACCAGTTTGACGATCGTCGCGTACAGCGCCAGATTGTCGACCGACGGCGCGATCAGGTCGACCAACAGCTGCGGTGGATTGAACAGGCCCGCATCGTCGATGGTGTTATTGCCCGACATCCACCGATCCGGCCACAGCACCGGAAACTGTCCGTTGCGCAGCGCCCGTCCCAGCGCCACCCACAGGCCGGTGTATTGGGATTCGGTGTCGTCGGTATAGAAGTGACGGCCGTTGGCCAGCAGGACCGCGGCGTATCCGGCAATGACCCCGATCGCCGTGACCGCCGCCCACCGCGAGATATCTCGCCGAGTGGGCTCGGAAGTGGAGTTCTGCGTGGCCCCCGAAGGTTCGGCCAGCGCCGCCTTCGACACTGCACTGTCCGTCACGAGTTCCACACCCTCCTCGACATGCCCGTATTCGATGCCCTCATGCCGCGAGCACGAACAATTTCTCACGGCCACCGGCGATCAACGACCGGTGCAGGATACGAGATTCATATGGACCGAACAGCTCATCCAATGTCTGCTCGGTAAAGCGATGGCTTTGCGCCCCCTCACCGGCGTCGGTGTAGCGGCGAGCGATCGCGGCCACTGCGCGGTTGTTGCTGGACGCCAGGTTCCGGATCGGTTCGGCGATGATGACGTGCTTGTGCGCGGCTGCCAGCATCCGGTCGAGGACGGGAACCGGCTCGGGCAGGAACTGGTACATGCTCGCCTGCATCACCAGATAGTCGGCCTCCGGAAACGGGTCGTCGGAGTGCACGTTCCACACCGTGCCGTGCCCACCCGCGTCGTTGAGACGAGCGATGAACCGGCTGTTCAGATCCAGGCCGATGTAAGTGCCTGCCCGCCCGCGCAGGTAGCGGGTATAGAGCGTCGCCGGACCACAGCACACGTCGACGACATCGGCGCCCTGGGGGATCAGCTCCGCAATCGCGCGAAACCGGGCCTGATAGTGCCGCCCGTACAGCCCCCGCATGAGCAGTTGGTAGACGGTTGCGTTGCGGTAGACCAGGCTGGTTCCCAATAGATTCCTTTGCGGACTGTTGGAGATCGGCTGCCGCGCCGGATGGTACGGGATGAGCGGGAGCGGGTCCATGGTCGCACCTGCCGTTTCGCCGCCGTGTGACGTCATGTTTCGAATAACTCTCGCGGCTCGCAGCCGCCGCGCCGGTATCCATAACGATCCGCTGGCGCGTCTGCATTCGGCTATACATTCCGTGGATACGGAAATATGCTCCCACTCGTGTCGAATCTGCGGATCAGCGAGGTTGCTGCTTTGATGGGTGTCAGCGATGACACCGTGCGGCGGTATATCGATCAGGGGCGACTGAACGCGATCCAGCTGGACAGCGGCCGCAAGGGCGTGAGCGGCCGTGAGCTGGCGGAATTTCTACGGGCCAACGCCGACGCGCCGGAGCCCGGTGCCACGGTGGCCGTTTCCGCGCGGAACCGGATGCGGGGGATCGTGACGCGAATCGTGAAGGACACGGTGATGGCCCAGGTCGAGATGCAGGCCGGGCCCTTCAAGCTGGTGTCCCTGCTGAGCCGGGAATCGGTCGACGAGCTCGGCCTCGAGGTCGGCAGCGTGGCGGTCGCGTCGGTCAAGTCCACCCACGTTGTTGTAGAAATCCCGGAAAGTTGATGAGGATGAGGATGATTCGTTCGCTGAGCGCGGTTGCCCTGACCGGCGCCGTCGCCTTGACACTGGTCGGCTGTGGATCGGACAAATCATCCGACCCGGCCCCCACCGACAAGATCTCCGGAACGGTGACGGTATTCGCGGCCGCATCGCTGACCGAGACGTTCACCGAACTGGGCAAGCAATTCGAGGCCGCACACCCCGGCACCAAGGTTGTCTACAGCTTCGGCGCGAGTTCGGCGCTGGCGGAACAGATAAAGCAGGGCGCCCCCGTCGATGTATTCGCCTCGGCGGCTCCGAAGAACATGCAGCAGGTCGTCGACGCGGGCGATATCACCGCCAAGCCGGTGACCCTCGTGCGCAACCGCCTCGAAATCGCGGTCCCCAAGGGCAATCCCGGCCATATCACCGGACTCGCCGACTTCGGCAAGACCGAACCGAAGATCGCGCTGTGCGCCGAGCAGGTGCCGTGCGGCGCCGCCGCCAAGACCGTATTCGAGGTGGCGGGTGTCAACCCGCAGCCCGACACCCGCGAGGCCGACGTCAAAGCGGTGCTGACGAAGGTGACCCTCGGCGAGGTGGATGCGGCGCTGGTCTACCGCACCGATGTGCAGGCCGCGGGCGACAAGGTGGAGGGCATCGACTTCCCCGAGGCCGATAAGGCGATCAACGACTACCCGGTCGCAGCACTGGCCAAGGCACCCAACTCCGCTGCCGCCGCGGCATTTGTCACGTTCATCGAGTCCGACCAGGCCCGCGCGGTATTCACCAAGGCGGGATTCGACAAGCCGTGATCCGGACGTCGGCGCGACGGCGGGCAGCACGCGGGCGGCGGCCGCTCATCCTCGTGCTGCCCGCCGTCTGCGGCTTGGCGTTCCTATTGTTACCGCTGGTCGGACTGCTGCTGCGCGCGCCTTGGCACGGCATGCCCGACCGCTTGTTCAGCGCCGAAGTCGGCCGAGCACTGCGCCTATCGCTGGTATGCGCGAGCCTGGCGACTGTCGTGTGCCTGGTATTCGGTATCCCGCTGGCATGGCTGCTCGCCCGCGGCGAGATACCGGGACTCGGATTCGTCCGCGCGCTGGTGACCGTCCCGCTGGTACTGCCGCCGGTCGTCGGCGGGGTCGCATTGCTGCTGGTATTGGGCAGGCGCGGAATCGTCGGCCGCCATTTGCACGAATGGTTCGGTGTCTCACTGCCTTTCACCACCGCCGGGGTCGTGGTCGCCGAGGCGTTCGTGGCGATGCCGTTCCTGGTCATCTCCGTCGAAGGCGCACTGCGCGGAGCCGACCCCCGCTACGAAGAAGCCGCCGCGACCCTCGGTGCATCGCGCTGGCTGACCTTCCGACGGGTCACCATGCCCTCGGTCATGCCGGGCGTGATCGCGGGCGCTGTGTTGTGCTGGGCCCGCGCACTCGGCGAATTCGGCGCCACCATCACCTTTGCGGGCAATTTCCCCGGCAAGACCACGACCATGCCGCTGGCGGTATACCTCGCCCTGGAAACCGATCCCGAGGACGCGATCGTGCTCAGCCTGGTACTCCTGTTCGTCTCGGTGGCCGTACTCGCGGCGCTTCGGGACCGGTGGACCCGAGGCGCGATATGACCCTCGACGCCGAAATACGCATCACCCGAGGCAGATTCGAACTCGACATCAACGTCACCGTGGCAGCCGGAGAAGTCGTCGCACTGCTCGGCCCCAACGGAGCGGGCAAGACCACCGCACTGCGGGCGCTGGCCGGACTCACCCCACTCACCGGCGGGCGCATCCGGCTCGACGAAAACACCTGGGACGCACCGCCGAAGCTGTTCACCCCCGCCGAGCGCCGCGCGGTCGGCGTCGTATTCCAGGACTATCTGCTGTTCGCGCACATGTCCGCCCAGGACAACATCGCCTTCGGACTGCGTGCCCGCGGACAGCACCGCCGCGCGGCCCGCGACCGCGCCGAATATTGGCTCGACCGAGTCGGCCTCGCCGAACACCGACACGCCAAACCCCGCGCGCTGTCCGGCGGCCAGGCGCAGCGCGTTGCCCTGGCCCGCGCGCTGGCGACCGATCCGCAGCTGCTGCTGCTCGACGAACCGCTCGCCGCGTTGGATGCGAGCACCCGTTTACAGGTTCGCTCCGACCTCGCCCACCACCTCGCCGACTACACCGGGCATACGGTGCTGGTCACCCACGATCCGCTCGACGCCATGGTGCTCGCCGACCGCCTGGTCATCCTCGAAGACGGCAATATCATCCAAGAAGGACCACCCAGCGAAGTGGCGCGCAGACCTCGCTCCGACTATGTCGCAAACCTGGTGGGCCTCAACCTCTATCGCGGCACCGCCCACGGCAATACCGTCGACCTCGACGACGGCGGAACACTCACCGTGGCCGAACCGGCCGAGGGCGCAGTGCATGTCGCGTTCCCGCCCAACGCGGTGAGCCTGCACCCCGAACAACCCGCGGGCAGCCCGCGAAACACCTGGCCGGTCACCATAATCGGGCTCGAACAGCACGCCCACACCACCCGAGTCCGCTTGGACGGCAGCCCATCGGTCCTCGCCGACGTCACCCCCGCAACCGTCGCCGATCTGCGCTTGCAAACCGGAGCGCCATTGTGGGCCGCGGTCAAGGCCACCGAAGTCCACATCTACCCGGCGTGATCCGCCCAGCCTGACGTCTGCGTCTCGACCGACAAGCGCTACGTCCGCGACGTATGCGGGAATCGCCCCAGGTCACGGATCCGCCGCGCATCCCACTCATTGGACACACCGCTGCCTAGACTGACTGCCATGCGACTGAGCACCCGCAATCAACTCGACGGCACCGTCATCTCGGTCACCCGCGGTGAAGCGATGGCTGTCGTACGAGTCCGACTCACCGGAGGCGATGAAATCACCTCCTCCATCACCCGCGATGCCGCCGACGACCTCGCACTCACCGACGGCACCCCCGTCAAAGTCCTGATCAAATCGACCGAAGTCACCCTCGGCATCGAGTAGTCCCTATCCGGCCGCCCGGTCTCGACCGGGCAGCCGGACTCAGGTCTTGCCATGTTCGCTGCGCGTCTGGGCGCGGCGTCCGTACGAACGAAACTGCACCGCATCCACATTCAACTGCGCGGCCAACCGTGTCACCGCCACCGGCGGCGCGGCAGTGACCTTGTCCGGGACAAATCCGAGCCACGGCAGGCAGGCTGCACAGGATCACGGCCAGGCCCAGGCGCACGCTAGCCCCGCGACCCTGCGGCACGACGAACGCCAAATCTGCGGGGCTGAGATGAAGTACCGGAACAGCTCCTCGCGGCTGATCTCCGGGAACTCCCGAAGACGCTGCAACTCCTCGTCCGCGAATACCCGTGTTGCCACGAAACCAGCCCTCCGGCACGCCGACCAACCTCAACGGCAGCAAGCCGAGCACCAACCACCCCACCCTGCACTCGGAACCGGCGAATCACCCTCTACCAGGGCACATCCCGAGCTTCGTTGGATTTTCGGCGATTACTACCGGAACCCCTTGGTGCGCAGCCTCGCCCAAGACGCTCGGGCCTCCGATGAGGGGCAGCGCCGGTTCCAGGCCGACAGTGACCCGGCCGCAGTCGTTCGACTCAGTCCGATACCCTCGAGAACGGCTGATAGCCGAGCAGGCACGAACGGCAGGAATGACGTGGTCGAATTTCGCTTCGGGGTCAACATTGCGTTCCCGAACTCGCCTTCGAAGTGGGTAAGTCAAGCTCGCCGTGCAGAGATGCTCGGTTACGACGTACTCGCGGTGCCCGATCACCTCGGTGTGCTGGCTCCAATACCGACGTTACTGCTGGCGGCGCAGGCTACCGAGCGAATTCGGCTGGGCACCTTCGTGTTGAACACGCCGTTCTACAACCCGGTGCTGCTCGCTCGCGATATCGCCGCACTCGACCAGTTCAGTGGAGGCAGGATCGAGCTGGGGCTGGGCGCGGGATACGTAGAGAGCGAATTCGACGCCGCCGCAATACCGTTCGCGGGCGCGGGCGCCCGCATCGACCATGTCGAGCAGACTGTGCTCACCATGCGCAAGCTCTACGCCGACCCCGGCTACCGGCCGGCGCCCACGCGTCCGGAAGGCCCGGCGGTGCTGATCGCCGGATGGGGAAAACGGTTGCTACGCGTGGCTGCTCAGCACGCCGATGTGGTGAGTCTGTCCGGTGCCGTACCCGCGAAATCCGGGCTGCCGACCGCCGCCGCCCCGGACACGCTCGCCGAACGCGCCGAGTACGTGCGCGGCTTGCTCGGTGAGCGTCGCGATCAGGTGGAAATCAACGTCGCCATCTGGGGCGTGGCCTCCCCGTCCGAACGCGACACCCTTGGCCAACAGGTACGCGCGTTTCTGCCCGGATTCACCGACGACCAGATCGATGCCACCCCCACGGTCATGGTCGGCACTCCTCAGCAGATCGCCGAAAACGTGCGCGAACTCCGCGAGCGCTACGGAATCACGTATTTCACTGTGCAGGAACCGGCTATGGAGAGATTCGCACCGGTCATCGAACTACTGAAGTAGCCCGGCCGAGTGGGTTGCCGCAGCGGCCCGCTAGAGCCGGAGTTCGCGTCCGACGACGATCGCGGTCCACCCCATCGAACAATCTCCACACCACCTTCATCGAACGGACGGGTGATGTGTACAGACCACCAACGCGCATCAGCCAGAACCACACCGGTGTGTCACGGTCTTAGTCCGGTCAATAGTGGGAGACAGAATCTAGTACTCCAGCATCCCGTGAGTCGGCCAGCTCCCGTCCGTGTGGTTGCGAATCTGGGCCCACGACAGCGCCAGCATCGACATGGGATCGCTCGGCTGGGAAGAGAGGGTGTGCTTGTCGATCAAGAGCTGATACGGCGGGGGCGAGTATCGGGGGCTCTCCATGACCTCGGTATGGATCCGGTACTCCACCGTGTCCGGCTCCTCGTTGGTCAACTGCAGATGCACTCTGATCCGGTACGGGTAGATCTGATGTGCGGGCATCCACGTGCCTTCCCTGATCGCCGATAGGTAGGTCTCCACCACGATGTCCATCGGTAGGCTCGGAAACTCCAAGATCACCCCGGTCTGGGCATTGAGCACCAGTTTCGTCAGACCGAGGTACCGTCCCTGGCTGATCCGCTCGTCCCCCGGCTGGTGATAGACCACCCAGCCCAGCTCGAACGGAAACATCCGGTACTGGTGATTGTCACCCAATGCCGTCGCCAAATATGCGCGGGCTTGCTGTTCGGTCGTGATCGGTTCTTGCATGAAGCGGACTCCCATCGGATCGGCGCGGAATCGCGTGCAGGGCGGCTGCGTGGTCGGCAAAGTGCGCTGGTAGCCGGTCCAGGTGTGGGTCGTCAACGGGGCGACAAGGCGTGTTTCCCAGTTCCTCAAAGATTTCCGAAGCTCACCACACCTGTCCCGCTACGCGATCAGCTTGTTCATCTCTGAGCACATCGCCGTATGCCGCGTCCCGAGCCGGTCACGAGCTTCCGAAACAACCGAGTCCCACGACTCTCGGTCGTGCCCGGTTCCGTGGTCTCCGCGTTCCATACCTCCCCCGACTTTGCAACACACCCGCACAGGCGGAGCAGCCCCGATGCTAGTAACCGAGTCCGACAGCCCGTACCCGACATGAAGATTCGGCTGCGACGGCAGCTGGATCGTCAGCGGTCGAGGAATGCGGCCAGCTCCGCATCGACGGCGGCGGGATCGTCCTCGTGGGCGTTGTGGCCCGCGCCTGGGAGCATTCGCAGCGTCGCCCTGGGGATCAGTTGTGCGAGCGGCTGCGCTTGCGAGGGGCTCACGACACTATCCAGTTCTCCCCAGAGGATCAGCGTCCGTGCCCTGATCGTGCCCGCCTCTCGTTGCACCTCGGCCAGATCCAGACTGCGTGGCTGCTTCCACATCGCGGTGCGGTTGTCTGCATGGCTCTGCGGGATCCAGTACGTGTCCGCGAGTTCCTTCGTCAACGTCTCGGGGTGGGCGTACGCTGCGCGCAATCCGGCCACATAGATGTCCTCGGTCATCACCCGCGTGGCCAGTTCACCCAGCACGGGCGTTCGCATCAGCCGCATGTTCACATTGAGCTCGGTATCCAGAACCAGTGGTGAGATGAGCACCAGTTGATCCACCTCCGAGGGATATCGTGCAGCGAAATCCACCGCGACAGAACCACTCAGGGAATGCGCCAGCACGGAGACACGGGTGAGGCCGATCGCAGAGATGAACTGCCGCAAGGACTCCGCCATCGCTCGCACGTCGTATCCGAATTCCGGATCGTGCAGCGTGGTGCAGCCCGAACCCGGCAGGTCGACCGCATAGACGGTGTGATCGGTGGCAAGCGCGGCAATGATGTCGCGGTAGGTGTACGACCAGAGTGTGCCCCCCGGCAGCAGAACGATGGGCGGTCCCCCGCCCGCCTTCAGATAGTGAAAGCGCGCCACCGCGGTGTCGACGAACTGCCCATTATCGAGAGTCGGCGACTCCACGGTGCTGTCCGCATGCGCTACCGCTGGCATCGCCACACTGATGGACAGCACAGCCACGATCGCAGACAGCGCTCGCAACCATCGGCGTCGACGGTGTGGCGTCGTGTCGCTCGCCATTGGATTCTCCCTTCGCATAGGTGTTCCCGCGCTAGCGGTCTCGTGTCCTGGACGAGTCCGACAGCTCGTTCGTGACGCGGTCCGGCGGTGCCGTGTGTCACACCCATGGGCGCTGCCGGGTTCTCCCTGGTCAGGACTGCCGGATTCGCGGCAAGGTCGAACTCGGCTCACTCCCCGATCTGTCGAGACACCGGGGCGGTGGTGGCACGCGTCACATTGCCGTGCTGTCACAGAGATCGGGCTGCCGACATCTTGTGTTCGTTCGGTGCAGCCGCACGGAACATCGGCGGTGAGGACGCCCCTCTTCGCTGCATTCGCCACTGCAGAACGGAAAGACATCATGAGCAAGGTCTGGTTCGTCACCGGTTCCTCCCGTGGCCTCGGCCGGAACTTCGTCGAGGCCGCACTGGCCCACGGCGATATGGTGGCCGCGACCGCCCGGAATGCCGACAGCCTCGCAGAACTGATCACCGCCTACGGCGATGCGATCCTTCCCCTGGACCTGGACGTGACCGATAGGGCAGGAGTCTTCGCGACCGTCGAACGGGCCACAAAGCACTTCGGCCGTCTCGACGTCGTCGTGAACAATGCGGGCTACGGCCTGCTCGGCGCTGTCGAGGAGCTGACCGAGCAGCAGCTTCGAGATCAGTTGGACACCAATCTGTTCGGCGCGGTGTGGGTCGTCCAGGCCGCGCTGCCGCAGTTGCGTGCCAACGGTGGCGGGCACATCATCCAGATTTCCTCGGTCGGCGGTCTGGCCGCGTGGCCGCTGGGCGGGGCATACCATGCCTCCAAATGGGCCTTGGAAGGCCTGAGCGAATCCCTCGCCCAAGAGGTCGCCGGCTTCGGCATCAAAGTGACCTTGGTCGAGCCCGGCTCCTACGCCACCGACGGCGCGGCTGGCGCCGTCCACGCCGAGGCCGACCCGGCTTACGCCGGTCTCCGCGAAGCCTTCGCCGCCTACGCGCAGACGCTCGATCAGGGCGACCCGGCCGCGGCCGGCCGAGCGCTCGTCGAAATCGTCGAATCCGCCAACCCACCCCTGCGCGTGTTCTTCGGATCCCAAGGCAGCCAGATCGTTTCGCAGATCTACACCGACCGGCTCGAGACCTGGGCCACCTGGCAAGACCTCGCGACGAAGGCGCACGGCCACACCTCCGCCGTCTGATCGGCGACCGCCCTGCAGGAAGGGCTTCTGGCCCACCGGATCTCGATCCTGCTCGACTCACCAGTTGCCCCGCGGCGCGTCGGCGACGACATCCGGATGCAAGGAATCCCGACAAGTCGGTTGCCACCGACTTGCCTTGTGGCCCACGGTAAACCGGCTCCGAAGTGGTCGGTTCCCGGTTCTGGCGCAAACACCGGTTTGCGCCAGAACCACCAGATCGCGGAAGACGGTGCGGCCGTCAGGGTGCGGTGTTGCCGGAAGACGGGCTCAGCCGACTGGGATGACCAGGGCGTCAGCCGACGTCCTGGAGCAGTAAGTGCCGCCCGTTGAGCGGACCGCCCAGCTGCATCAGCTGTCCACCCGCACGCAGACCACCGAGGTCCAGCGCGGCGAATCCGAACTCGTCCAGCAAGCCGGCCACGTCGGCTTTCGCATCGGCATCGTCGCCCGCGTAGAAGATCACCTGCCGGCCTTCGGCATGCTGGGGGTCCGCGGCGACGAACGCGGCGAACACTGTGTTGAATGCCTTCACGATCCGCGCGCCCGCAAGGCGCTCGGCGACCCACTCGCTGCCCGTGAGGTCACCGACGTCGTAGCGACCCTGCCAGGGGTTCGCCGTTGCGAACTGATTCGTCGCGTCGACGACGATCTTCCCGGACCAGTCGGTGAGGCCGGTCAGATCCGGCACGGCGAAGAACGGCACCGCGAGGAATACGAGATCCGGCTGCGCCGCCTCCTCGGCCGTCACCGCGTGGGCCTTCGGCCCCAATTGCTCCACGACGGCCTGCAGCGTCTCCGGGCCCCGGCTGTTGCCGATGAGTACCTCATGGCCATGACGGACGGCCTTGTCAGCGACCGCCTTGCCGATATTTCCCGCTCCGAGAATGCCGATGGTGCTGTGTGTGGTCATGGTGCTCATCCTCGATCGTGTCAGGCCACGCGCGGTGGGTTTTCATCCAATCGGACCACCACGGTTCGAGCTGATCGTCAGAAGGAATGCCGATGAACGGCCGGGACAGTCGGCGGAGGGCGCCGACTGGAGAGCCATCATCCGGCGGCTCCTTCGCAGGCTTCGCAGTCCAGGCCGCCGTACCGGAATAGATTCGCGGACAGCATGATCAGGGCTCTCGCGTGTCAGATGATGTGGTCGGGCTCTTGGGCGTGCGAAGGGTCCGGCGGATGGCGTTGCGGAGCCAGCGGTGGGCTCCGTCGGATGTGTGTCGGGGGTGCCAGGCCATGCTGATGGTCAGGGGCGGCAGTGCCAGGGGGATGTCGAGGAGGTGCAGTCCGAGGGTGGTCGCGTCGGCGGTGAGGGGCGACGGGTCGGCACCGGGGAGTGCGGCAGGTACGAGGCAGACGATGTCGCTGCGGGCGGCGAGGGCCATGGCGGCCAGGTGGCTGGGGAGGACGACGCTGACCCGCCGTCGCAGGTTCTGCTCGGCCAGCGCGGTGTCGAGCGGGCCGGCGAACAGGCCACGGCGGCTGACCGCGACGTGTTGGGCGGCAGCGAGTCGGGCGGGGGTCAAGGGTTCTTCGGTGAGATGGTGGCCGGGCCGGACCGCCGCCACCATGCGCAGGCTGACCAGTTCTTCGACCTGGGTTTCGGGATCTACGTGGTCGATGGGGCCGATCTCCAGATCGACCCGGCCGTCACGGAGTGCAGATCCGGCCTCCAACTCCTCGGCCCGGAGCCAGAACGAGACCCCCGGCGCCTCCTGCTCGGCCAGTTGCAGCAGTCGGGGGGCCAGTGCAGCGCCGACCAGGTCGGCGGCCTGGAGGGTGAAGGTCCTGCTCAGGTCGGCAGGGTCGACGCCCGTGCCGGGGCTGAGCAGCGCTCCGAGGCTGCGTACCACTGCGGCGGCTTCGTCGCGCAGGGCCTGGGCACGCGGGGTGGGAACCATGGTCTGTCCGGCCCGGACCAGGAGGGGGTCTTGGAGGATGCGGCGCAGGCGAGCGAGGGTGCGGCTCATGGCGGCGGGCGACGTGTGCAGTCGGGCGGCGGCGCGGGTGACGCTGTGCTCGGCCAGCAGGGCGTCCAGCGCGATGGCGAGATTGGCGTCGATGACCGGATCCGGGCTGTTCACCAGCATTATTCCATTTCAGTCAATGATTCAGTGCTGAAGTTCCCATTGTGGCAACGCTTGGTTCTCCGCAGGATGACGGGTGTACCGATCCAACAGACCTGCGAGGCTTTCATGATCGTCATTACTGCTCCTACCGGGAACATCGGCCGTCCCCTGCTCTCCCGGCTCCTGGAGTCCGCCCCCGCCGCGGGTGAGGAACTGCGGGTGATCGTGCGCGATCCCGCGCGGCTTCCGGACGCGGCGCGCGGACGCGTCGAGGTGATCACCGGCTCGCACGCAGACGCCGGGGTCCTCGACCGGGCCTTCGAGGGCGCGGACGCCGTGTTCTGGCTGGTCCCCCCGGACGCCTCCCAGACCCCGCACGACGGCTACAGCGGCTTCACCCGGCCCGCCGTGCAGGCGCTCGCCGCCCACGGCGTCGGCCATGTCGTCGGGGTCTCCGCGCTCGGCCGCGGTACCCCGCTCGCCGACCGCGCCGGCCTGGTCACCGCGTCCCTCGCCATGGACGACCTCATCGCCGGCACCGGCGTCGCCTACCGGGCCCTGGCCAACCCGTCCTTCTTCGAGAACCTGTTGGAGGAGTCCGACTCGATCCGCGATAAGGGCGTGTTCACCGACGTCGTTGCCGCCGACCGCAAAGCCCCCCTCGTCGCTGTAGCCGATATCGCGGCCGTCGCCGCCGGCCTGTTGCTGGACCGCTCGTGGACCGGCACCGACAGCGTCCCCATCCTCGGGCCGCAGGACCTGTCCCCCAACGACCTGGCCCGCATCATGACCGAACAGCTCGGCCGCCCCGTCCGCTACGAACGCCAGCCGCTCGACGAGCTGTACACCACCCTCGTCGGCTATGGCCTCAACGAGGCGTTCGTCCAGGGTGTCGTCGACATGAAGCGGGCCAAAGACCAGGGCCTCGACGCCGGAGTCGCCCGTACCCCGGAAACCGCGTCCGCCACCAGTTTCGAGCAGTGGTGCGCCCAGACCCTCATGCCCGCTATCCGCTCCTGAGGCCCACCACCCGTCGCCCGGAACCCATGATGCCCAGCGCACCAACATCTTTGGAGGAACCCTGATGCCCGCTGAAAAAACCAAACCACCGGTCACGGCGTTCATACTCGTCAAGACCACACCCGAGTGGCTCGCTCTGACCGTCCAGGAACGTGTGGCCGCCTTCACCACCCAGGTCCTGCCCGCCATCGAAGCCAAGACCACCGGCGTACGGTCACGCTTCTACGACACCGAGTTCTACTCCGCACGCGTCACCGACGTCTGGGTATGGGAAGCAGAAGACCACCACGCCTATCAGCTCCTCATCGACGCACTGCGCGAAACCCCGTTCTGGGATCGCTACTTCGAGGTCATCGACCTCCTCGTCGGCACCGAGAACGGCTACGCCCGAACCTACGGCCTCGAACCCGTCGCCACCATCACCACTTGAACCCCGCGCGACCTGCGGCTCCAGATCTGTTCTCACGCTTACGCGACTGCTTCCGATCTCAGAGCGATGGCATTTCTTCAGCTCGAGCCCGGTCGTCGAAGCGCGCGCGGGCGCGCTCGACGTCGGGCAGTGTGGTTGTGGCCCAATGCAGGAGTGCGTC
>NZ_JBEXLC010000179.1:0-17379 GCF_040609795.1 Nocardia sp. NPDC004604 | reverse complement strand
ATCGCGATGCGTCTCGAATCGTCGCGCCAACAAGTCCTGTGCGTGCATCGGTCACCTTTCGTACTCGGCATCCGTCAGGTGGATAGGGTGCCGGGCACGGCTGTGCCGATCGTTCGGTCGCTGCGCTCCCTCATATCCGCTTCTCCCGTCACCACCGGTTCGCGCACCAGTTTGTCGCGCTAGAGCCTAGTTGGCGAGACGTTATTACTGCTGCGAGGTCGCCGAACCGGGCTGCAGCGCATCCCAGCCATCCGCGACGCCGTCGTGGCGCTGTGCGAGACCGGCCATCCTGGAACGTTCCTGCGAACAATGCAGCGCGTCGAGCAACTGGACCCGTTGCAGGATCAGCGATTCCAGTTCGTCCGGACTCGGATCCACGGTGCGGGGGGCAGCGGCGTATCCGTCCTGGGCTGCGATGCCGCACACCTGAGCGACCTGTTCGGGCGGCAGCCGCAGGTGATGGCGCAGCAGTGCGGGTGCGTCGGGATCGAGAGCCGAGGCGCGCGCGAGTGTCGTCGAACACGCCTCGGCGTCATCGAAGCATTCCGCGACGACTACCAGATCGGAACGGGTCGGATCGAGCGATTCGGGTTCGTTCCTGCCGACTAGTCGTCGCCACCACCGCGTCACATCCGCCTCCTGATCTCAGCTTTTACTTACCAACGTCTGTCATGCTCGCGCACGGCGCAATGCTGCTCGGCCGACTCCCACCATGCAGCGCGTCCCTGCTGCTCGGACGTGGACCTTCGGGGCCGCCGACACGCTGTGTCGCGGGCCCGGTAAATCGAACACGAGACCCCCTCTGTCCGTGCGTTTTCCGACACGGGAGGACAAGTTTCGCACCCGGGTACTTGTGTCGTACTACGACGAGTCATACTTACCCCCGTGACGACCGCAGTAGGGACCCCAGGATCGGCCATTACTCAGCGTGTGCATTCGCTGAACCGGCCCAACATGGTGAGCGTCGGTACCATCATCTGGCTGTCCAGCGAGCTGATGTTCTTTGCCGGGCTCTTCGCGATGTACTTCGTCGCGCGCGCCCAGGCCCACGGCAACTGGCCGCCGGAACCGACCGAGCTGAACCTGAAGCTTGCCGTGCCGGTCACCACCGTGCTGGTCGCCTCCTCGTTCACCTGCCAGATGGGTGTGTTCGCGGCGGAGAAGGGCGATGTGTTCGGCCTGCGCCGCTGGTACGTCGTCACCCTGATCATGGGCGCGTTGTTCGTCGCCGGTCAGGGCTACGAGTACACCAACCTGGTCAAGGAAGGCACCTCGATCTCGAGCAGCGCCTACGGCTCGGTGTTCTACATCACCACCGGCTTCCACGGTATGCACGTCATCGGCGGTCTGATCGCCTTCGTGTTCCTGCTGGTCCGCACCAAGGTCAGTAAGTTCACCCCTGCACAGGCCACCGCCGCGATCGTCGTCTCGTACTACTGGCACTTCGTCGACATCGTCTGGATCGGGCTGTTCGCCACGATCTACTTCGTCCGCTGAGCGGGCCAGTACCCCCAAATCTTTTGCACAAGTCGGTTCCGTCTACTCCAAAGGGACACAGATGAGTTCATCTCCCCCGTCAGCGCCAGAGCCCGCCAGCCCTAGCGCGGCGATCAGCCGCCAAGACGTCGCGGCCGGCCAGGCCAGCAGGACGCGTAAGCAGCGCCGCATGCGGCGTCGCATCGCGGGCGGGCTTGCGCTGCTGGTGGGCCTCGTCGGAGCCGGATTCCTTGCCACCGCGATCACGCCGGACCCGCAGGTCGCGACCGCGCACGAGGACCAGTCCGCGCTGATCCGCGACGGCAAGCAGCTCTACGAGACCTCCTGCATCACCTGCCACGGCGCCAACCTGCAGGGTGTGCCCGATCGCGGTCCGAGCCTGATCGGTGTCGGCGAGGCCGCCGTCTACTTCCAGGTCTCCTCCGGTCGCATGCCGATGGCGCGCAACGAGGCCCAGGCCCAGCGCAAGCCACCGAAGTTCGACGCCCACCAGATCGACGCGCTCAGCGCGTACGTCGCATCCAACGGCGGCGGCCCGAGCGTGGTGCGCGACGCCAACGGCGAGATCGCCCAGGAATCGCTGCGCGGTCCCGATATCGCCCGCGGTTCGGAGCTGTTCCGGATGAACTGCGCGTCCTGCCACAACTTCACCGGCCGCGGCGGTGCGCTGTCGTCCGGTAAGTTCGCCCCGCCGCTGGAACCGGCGAGTGAGCAGCAGATCTACGACGCGATGCTCACCGGCCCGCAGAACATGCCGAAGTTCTCCGACCGGCAGCTGAGCCCGGAAGAGAAGCGCGACATCGTCGCCTACGTCAAGAACGCGACCGAGGAGAAGAGCCCCGGCGGCTGGGACCTCGGCGGGTTCGGTCCCGCGACCGAGGGTCTGGCCATGTGGGTGGTCGGCATCACGCTCGTCGTGGGTGCCGCGATGTGGATCGGATCCCGTTCATGAGCGAAAACAAGGAGCCAAACGACATGGGTCGGCCGGATGAGGGCCACGACGGCGCGGAGCCGTCGAACGAGCAGGTGAATTCCACACCGGCTGAGCCCACCGAGGAAGAACTCGACGCGATGTCTCGCGACGAGCTGGTCAAGCTCGGCACCGAGCGCGATGGCGTCGACGTCGCCTACCGGCGTGAGCGGTTCCCGGTGCCGGGCACCCGCGCCGAGAAGCGCGCCGAGCGCCAGGTCTCGTTCTGGTTTGCGGTCTCCGGTATCGCCGCCGCGGTCCTGGTCGGGGTGTTCCTGTTCTGGCCCTGGGAGTTCAAGGGCACGAACGAGGAGGGCCACGCCGCCTACTCGCTGTTCACCCCGCTGGTCGGCCTCAGCTTCGGTATCTCGGTGCTGGTCATCGGCGTCGCGGTGGTACTGATCCGCAAGAAGTTCATCCCGGCCGAGCTGTCCATCCAGGTCCGGCACGACGGTCCATCGCCCGAGGTCGAGCGCCGCACCCTGGTCGCCGAGCTGCAGGATGCGCTCGACACCTCCACGCTGGGTCGCCGCAAGATGATCACCCGGACCGCGGGCGCCGGTGTCGGCGTGCTCGGTATCGGTGCGCTGCTGGTCTTCGTCGGCGGCATGATCAAGAACCCGTGGGCCAAGGGCGACAAGTCGCCGCTGTGGGTCTCGGGCTGGACCCCGGACTTCCCGGGCGAGACGGTCTATATCCGTCGCGACACCGGTCGTCCGGAGGACGTGATGCTGGTGCGTCCGGAGGATCTGGACGCGGGCGCCATGGAGACGGTGTTCCCGTGGAAGGAGAAGTGGCGCGGCGATGAGCACGCGACCCTGCAGTCGCTGCGCGGTATCCGCAACGCCGTCATGCTGATCCGGCTGCGTACCCAAGACGCGCAGTCGGCCATCAAGCGCAAGGGCCAGGAGAGCTTCAACTACGGCGACTACTTCGCCTACTCGAAGATCTGCACCCACCTCGGTTGCCCGACGTCGCTGTTCGAGTCGCAGACCAACAAGATCCTGTGCCCCTGCCACCAGTCGCAGTTCCTGGCGACCGAATGGGCTAAGCCGGTCTTCGGTCCCGCCGCTCGCGCACTGCCGCAGCTGCCGATCACCGTCAACTCCGAGGGCTACCTGGTCGCCGCTGGCGACTTCATCGAGCCGCTCGGACCGGCCTACTGGGAGCGTCGTTCATGAGTCGGGTTGCAGCCCAAGCCCACGCCGCGGACGAGCGGTACCGCGCCGCCGCGTTCATGAAGCGGTCGATCAACAAGGTCTTTCCGACCCACTGGTCGTTCCTGCTCGGCGAGATCGCGCTCTACAGCTTCATCATTCTGCTGCTGTCGGGTGTGTATCTGACCCTGTTCTTCGATCCGTCGATGAGCGAGGTCGTCTACAACGGCGCCTACCAGCCGCTGCGTGGTGTGACCATGTCGCGGGCCTACGAGACGGCGCTGAACATCACCTTCGAGGTGCGCGGCGGTCTGTTCGTGCGCCAGGTGCACCACTGGGCCGCACTGCTGTTCGCGGCGTCGATCATCGTGCACCTGTTCCGCATCTTCTTCACCGGTGCGTTCCGCAAGCCGCGTGAGGCGAACTGGGTCATCGGCTGCCTGCTGCTGATCCTGGCGATGTTCGAGGGCTTCTTCGGTTACTCGCTGCCCGACGACCTGCTCTCGGGTACCGGTCTGCGGGCCGCGTTCGGCGGTATCACGATGAGTATCCCGATCATCGGCACCTGGATGCACTGGCTGATCTTCGGCGGTGACTTCCCGGGCGACATCATCATTCCGCGCCTGTACATCGCGCACGTGCTGCTGTTCCCCGGCATCATCCTGGCGCTGATCGCCGCGCACGTCGCGCTGGTCTGGTACCAGAAGCACACGCAGTTCCCCGGTCCCGGCCGCACCGAGAACAATGTCATCGGCGCGCGCATCGTGCCGGTGTTCGCCTCCGACCAGGGCGCGTTCTTCGCATTCACCCTCGGCATCGTGGCGATGCTGGCCGGTGTGCTGCAGATCAACCCGATCTGGAACCTGGGTCCGTACAACCCCTCCCAGGTGTCGGCGGGTTCGCAGCCCGACTTCTACATGATGTGGACCGACGGTCTGGCGCGTCTGATGCCGCCATGGGAGCTGTACCTGGGCCGCTACACGGTGCCCGCCGTGTTCTGGGTCGCGCTGATCATGGGCCTGGTGTTCACGGTGCTGATCCTGTACCCGTGGATCGAGCAGCGCCTCACCGGCGACAAAGTGCACCACAACCTGCTGCAGCGTCCGCGCGACGTGCCGGTGCGCACGGCGATCGGTGCGATGTCGATCGGTTTCTACGTGGTGCTGACGCTGTCGTGTGTCAACGACATCCTGGCGCTGAAGTTCGACATCTCGTTGAACGCCACCACCTGGATGGGCCGCATCGGCCTGCTGGTCGTGCCGCCGGTCGCGTACTTCATCGCCTACCGGTTCTGCATCGGTCTGCAGCGCAGTGACCGCGCGGTGCTCGAGCACGGCATCGAAACCGGTGTGATCAAGCGACTGCCGCACGGTGAGTACATCGAGGTGCACCAGCCGCTCGGCCCGGTCGACGACCACGGCCACCCGATCCCGCTGGAGTACCAGGGTGCGACGGTGCCCAAGAAGATGAACAAGCTGGGTTCGGCCGGTCAGCCGGGCACCGGTAGCTTCCTGCGCGCCGACCCCGCCCACGAGATCGAGCAGGCCTTCGAGGACGAGCACGCGGAAGAGCACAAGCAGCTCGCCGTGCTGCAGCGGGTCCAGGAGCAGGCGAACGGTCGGAACGGCAACCACGGCCACTGATCGGTAGCTCGAAAGCAGAAGGGCCCCGAGTCGAATATCGACTCGGGGCCCTTTCGCTTTCCGCTGCATCAGCGGCGGCGGGCGGCCTCGATGGCCTCGAATTTCGCGAGGTTGTGGCGGGCATCGGCGAGGGCGTCGTGGGCGTCCGGGGGAACCGGGGGGAGTTCGGGACGGCCGTGCGCCTCCCAGTGCTGGCGCAGCTCGTTGGTGTAACGAGGCAGGGCGTTGGGGAGTTCGACCATGGAACCCCAGAGTTGGCACAGGGCGACGTGATCGTAGGCGGCGACCCAGGCCCACAGTTCCGGGGTGACGCTGGGGCGCGGAACCAGGAATTCGTAGAGATCCTTGCGGATCTGTTCGCGGGTGCGCCACAGCGGCGAGGACGGTCGCGGGAGCTGCGGCAGCACGTAGCGGCGCACCCAGGTGCCCGCCCGCTCGGCATCGAATTCGGTTGAGACCGCATAGTATTCGCGGCCGTCCTCGCAGACGACACCGATCGATACGAGGTCGATCGTCGAACCGTCCTCGATGAATTCGCAGTCATAAAAATATCGAAGCGAGATCGGTCTCTCCTCCAAAGATCGGTGCGGTGCGGCGATAATGCCCGGCTATTCACCCTAGGTGGGCATAATCCACCCCTGATACCGGGTACCTGCGCAGGCCGGTGGGTCCGTATTCTGTACGGGTGAACTGGACCGTCGACGTACCGATCGATCGCCTGCCGGAGCTGCCGCCGCTGCCCGCAGAGCTGCGTAGGCGGCTGGACGATGCCCTGGCGCGTCCGGCGCTGCAGCAGCCGTCGTGGGATTCGGAGCAGGCGGCGATGATGCGCACCGTACTCGAGAGCGTGCCGCCGATCTGCGTACCCGCCGAGGTGGAGGAGTTGCGCGGGCAACTCGCGGAGGTCGCCCGCGGCGAAGCCTTCCTGATGCAGGGCGGTGACTGCGCGGAGACGTTCGCCGACAACACCGAACCGCATATCCGTGGCAATATCCGGACCCTGCTGCAGATGGCGGTTGTACTCACCTACGGCGCCAGCCTGCCGGTGGTCAAGGTCGCGCGGATCGCGGGACAGTACGCGAAGCCGCGGTCCTCCGATACCGACGCGCTCGGCCTCAAGTCCTATCGCGGCGACATGGTGAACTCGCTGGTCGCCGATGCCAAGGTGCGTGAGCACGATCCGTCGCGGCTGGTGCGTGCCTACGCCAACGCCAGTGCGGCGATGAATCTGGTGCGCGCGCTGACCGGTGCGGGCATGGCTGATCTGCATCGGGTACACGACTGGAACCGCGATTTCGTGGCCAAGTCGCCTGCGGGCGCACGCTATGAGGCGCTGGCCGAAGAGATCGACCGCGGCCTGGCCTTCATGACCGCCTGCCGGGTGAACGACCCCAGCCTGCAGTCGGCCCGCATCTACGCCAGCCACGAGGCGCTGGTGCTCGACTACGAGCGCGCCATGCTGCGCCTCGGCGAGAACCCAGCGGGCGAGCCGGTGCTCTACGACCTGTCCGCGCACTTCCTGTGGATCGGCGAGCGCACCCGGCAACTCGACGGCGCGCATATCGCCTTCGCGGAACTGCTCGCCAATCCGATCGGCCTGAAGATCGGCCCGACCACCACACCGGATCAGGCCGTGGAGTACGTCGAGCGCCTCGATCCCAATAATGAGCCGGGCCGGTTGACCATCGTCTCCCGCATGGGCAACACCAAGGTCCGCGATGTGCTGCCGCCCATTATCGAGAAGGTGCAGGCGACCGGGCACCAGGTGATCTGGCAGTGCGACCCCATGCACGGCAACACCCACGAGGCCTCCACCGGCTACAAGACCCGGCACTTCGACCGGATTATCGATGAGGTGCAGGGCTTCTTCGAGGTGCACCATGCGCTGGGCACCCACCCCGGCGGTCTGCACATCGAGCTGACCGGCGAGGACGTCACCGAATGCCTCGGCGGCGCGCAGGACATCTCCGATATGGATCTGTCCGGTCGCTACGAGACCGCGTGTGATCCGCGGCTGAATACTCAGCAGTCGCTGGAGCTGGCCTTCCTTGTCGCCGAAATGCTGCGCTGAACAAGGTTTTTCGATCGACGGGCAGAGCACCGCACCGAGTGTGCGGCGCTCCTGTCGTCTTCGGGTACCAGCTGGCCGGATCAGGGTAGGGCGGTCAGGGCGACCGTTGTGCCCGCCTCGACATTGCTGCCCCCGCCGGGGTTCTGGCCGATCACGACGGAGCCGTCGGACGGGGTGAGCTGGCGCACCGTCACCTGCAGGCCGAGGGCCTGCAGCTTCGAGCGGGCATCGCCGACGCTCTCGCCGATCAGCAGGGGCACCTTGACGGCATTGGAGACGATCAGCGTGACGCCGTCACCGGACTGGAGCGTGGTGCCCGCGGCGGGATCGGTGCCGATCACCTTATCCGCCTCGATGGTGCGATCGAACTGAGTTCTGGTCTCGCGCACCGTGATTCCGGCCGCGGTGAGCACCTTATTGGCTTCCTCGGTGGTCTTGCCGCGCACATCGGGCATCTTGACCGGCTGAGATCCCTTGCTGCGGTACACCTTCACCTGCGCGGACAGCGGGAGTACCGTTCCCGGAGCGGGGTCCACCTTGGCCAAGGTGCCCTTGGGCGCCGAACTGCCGGTTTCGCCCGAATCCACCGGTTGCAGTCCGGCATCGCGGATGAGCTGGTTGACCTTCGAAATCTCGTCGCCCGCTTTGATATCGGGCACCCGCGGTTTGCCACTCGAGATCAGCACGGCCACCGTCGACCCCTTGGTGACCTTGGAGCCCGCCGAGGGATCGGTGCCGACCACGCCGCCGACCGGAATGGTGTCGGAGGTCTTCTGTCGGAGCTCGGTGGCGAAGCCCGCGTTCTCCAGTGCCGTGACCGCGCTGGCCTGATCCTTCCCGGCCACCGACGGAACCGCCGAATAGCGACCGAAGCCCAGGTACCAGCCACCGATCCCGACGAGCAGGGTCAGGGTCGCGACGATGGCGACCCACAGCAGTACCGTGCGGCGCGATTTCATGCGGTCGTCCGCGAACGGCGACGGCTGCGGCGTTTGCGACGGCGGGTACTGATCGCGCGGGCCGTAGGTGTTCGGCGGCCCGTAGTTGTCGGGCGGGCCGTAATCGGGGACCCGGGGCCGTGGCGCAGTGACCACCTTGGTGTGTTGCATCGACTGCGGTACAGGCGGCGCCGCGGCCCTGGCCTGTTGCTGATTCGGCGCCGCGACCTGGTAGCTGGCGCTGAGATG
Source organism: Nocardia sp. NPDC004604 (assembly GCF_040609795.1). Classification (NCBI taxonomy): domain Bacteria; kingdom Bacillati; phylum Actinomycetota; class Actinomycetes; order Mycobacteriales; family Nocardiaceae; genus Nocardia; species Nocardia sp. NPDC004604. The sequence continues at coordinate 8,854 of NZ_JBEXLC010000179.1, read as the reverse complement.
TTCGGCCGAATCCTGCGGTGTTGGGACCCGATACGGCGGCAGACTCAGTGCGACGCCGATCGAATGCAGCTCGGCCGCCATCTCGTTCGCGTCGGCGAAGCGGTGTGCGGGTTCGCGGTTGGTGGCGCGCGCGATCAGTTCGTCGAACTCCGGCGGTACCCCGGAGATGAATTCGCTCGGGCTCGGCACATCGTTCTCGATGCGCTGATATGCCACCGACAGCGAGGTGTCGCCGGTGAACGGGACCTGCCCGGTGAGCAGTTCGAAGATCAGGATGCCGAAGGAGTAGACGTCACTGCGGGAGTCTGCGGTGCCCCTGGTCACCTGCTCGGGGGCCAGGTAGGCCGCGGTACCGAGTATCACGCTCGCCGAGGTCGTCTTTGCGGCCGCGACGGCGCGCACCAGGCCGAAGTCGGCGATTTTGACCTCACCGGAATCGGAGATCAGCACATTCTCCGGTTTGATATCGCGATGGATCAGTCCCGCCGAATGCGCGACACCGATCGCGGCCAGCAACGGCTCGGCGACCGCGCGCACCGCGTGCGGGGGCATCGGACCGCGCTCGCGCAAGAGTTCACGCAGCGTGCCGCCCTCGACCAATTCCATGATCAGGAACGGGTGCTCGCCGTCCACGCCCTGGTCGTAGACGGCGACCAGGGATGGGTGCTTGAGCTTGGCGACCGCGCGTGCCTCGAATTCGAATCGGGACAGGAACTGCGGATCGGCGGCGAACTTCGGATCCATCACCTTGATGGCGACCGGGCGGTCCAGCCGGGTATCCACGCCTCGGAAGACCATCGACATCCCGCCCCGCGCGATCGGCGCGTCGATGCGGTAGCGCCCCTCCAGGATTTGCCCGATCAAGTGATGTCCTCCGGCTTTCACAAAGTTCGCACCCCTCGCTCAGTGCGAGACAGGCGATCGACCGCTTCGTGCGGCCCGCCCACGATGGTATCGGCGATCGCCGCCCGGGTGTCTCACGCCGTGCGGCGCGGGACCGTCTACCGTTATCCGCGTGAGTGCATTTCCTTGCAGTGATGATGTTCTTCCTGAGTCGGTGGCGGTGATCCCGCTGCCCGAGGTGGCCGACAAACTCGGGCTCGTGGTGACCCGGGTGCATCAGATGCTGCGCGACCATCAGCTGCTCGCGGTACGCCGCGACGGCGTAGCGGGCGTGCCCGAGCGATTCTTCGACGATACCGGTGCGATCGTGAAGTCGCTGCCGGGCCTGATCACCGTTATGAAAGACGCCAAGTACACCGACGAGGAGATCCTGGAGTGGATCTTCACCGACGACGCCAGCCTGCCGGGTAAGCCCGTCGACGCATTGCACGGCCCGCTGGCGCGCGAGGTACTGCGCCGCGCGGCGGCGGAGCCCTTCTGATTATTCGGCCGCGCGGGCGCGGTCGCTTCTAAGGCTCGCTCCGTGGCGGTTGCGCGGACGGTAATCCTGCAGGGTCAGAGCCGAGCGCGGTGCAGCGTTGCGGTGGCGAACTCGGCTGCGGCAATCCGCAGCCTGCGGTGGCGGGGGACCACCGCGCGCCCCGCGAAAACCGCGTAATCGGCGTCCTCGATGCGTTCGAGGATGCCCGCGTAGAGAGTGCTGGCGGTGCGGATGGCGGGGCGGACTCGGGGGTCGAGCAGATCGATGCCCGGGTTGGCGATGCGATAGAGGTCACGGTTGATCGCGATCAGATGTGCCAGCGCGCGGCGGACCCGTTGATCGGTGTGTCCGGTGCGGCGGCAGTGGGCCAGTAGGTCCGCGTGCACGCCGAAGGCGGCCAGTTCGTCGGCGGGGAGGTAGATACGGCCGCGGTCCAGGTCTTCGGCGATATCGCGCAGGAAGTTGGTGAGCTGGAATGCCTCGCCGAGCGCCGCGGCAGCGGGTTCGGCCTCGGCCACCGGTACGACCGTGCCGAGTACCGGCAGCAGCTGCAATCCGATTGCGGCCGCGGAACCGCGCATATATTCGCGCAGGTCGGTCATGGTGGCATAGCTGGCCTGGAAGTGCGCGGTGCCGGGCACATCCATCCGCATGGAGTCCAGGAAGGTCCAGAAGTGCTGGGGCGCAATGTCATAGCGGCGAATGGTGTCGGCCAGCGCAATCAGTACGTTGGTGCGTTCGGCGGGTCCGTGCACCGCTTGCACGCCTTGCTCCAGTGCCACGCGCAACTGTTTCTCGACCAGATCCAGTTCACCCGCCGGGCCGTGCTCGGCGTCGAGCGTCGGGTGATCGACGATATCGTCGACGATCCGCGCGAACGCGTACAGCGCGTGCACGGCGGGTCTTCGTGGCGCGGCGAGCAGTCGGGTGGCCAGGAAGTAGGTGCGGCCGTGCGCGGCGGCGATTTCGCGGCAGACGCGGTACGCCGCGGCCAGTTCGGCATCGCGCGCGATACCGGCGGATAGCTCGACCTCGGTCATGACCGGGTGACGGCGACCGGATCGCTCTCCGGTGGGGTGGCGCGCAATCGCAGTGGGTCGACGGTCCGCAGCGACAGCGCCGCCACCACGGCAGCGAAGGTGGCCGCGGTGACATGCCAGAAGCTGTAGAGCCCGATCGAGCCGTCCGGCTGGAAGACCAGCATCAACCAGGTGCACAGTCCGACCAGCACCATCAGCGTTGTGGTCGACAGCGCGAATCCCGCGGCCAGCGCCAGCGGCCAGGAGTAGTACCAGGGCAGTGCGGCGGGCGAGAGGATGACGATGGCGACGAAGGCGATCAGGATGCCGAAGACCGCTTCGCGCTCGCTGTGCCGGAATCGCCACCAGGTCCAGGCCAGCACGGCGACGAGGGCCACCGCACAGAGCGCGCGGGTCACCACCAGCACCGGATCCATTGCGAACGGCGTCACCCAGCGCACCATATGCGCCATGATCGTCGGCAGCGAGAGCCAGTTGATGATCTTCTTCGAGCCCGAGAGCGCGGTCAGCCAGCCGATGCCGACACCGGCGATGGCCGAGGCGGCCACGAACACCGCCGCGAAGACGCTCAATCCGAGTCCGGCGATCTTGGCGAACATCAGCGCCGGATGCGGCACTTCCACGCTCGGTCGCGCGGGTTCGGCGGCGTCCTCGACGTGCTGGGTCACACCCGGTGATTGCGCGGCGCGTTGCAGCGCGCGGCGTTCGCGTTCGTGCAGCATCCAGATCCACACCAGGAACGGCAGCGCGACGCCCGCGGTCGCCTTGATGGCGACGCCGATCGCGACGACCACGATGCCTGCCACATGATGGCGCTCGAGCACCAGCGCGATACCGGCGCACATCAGCCCGACCATGAGCATTTCGTTGTGCACGCCGCCGATGAGGTGGATCAGCACCAGCGGATTGAGCACCGCCAGCCACAGCGCGACGGTCGGCTTACCGCCGAGATGTTTGGTCAGATACGGCACCGCCCACATCATCAGCGCCAGACCGGGCAGCATGACCAGCCGCAGCGCGATGGTGCCCGCGACCACGTTATCGCCGGTGATCGCGGTGATGGCGCGGCCGAGCAGCAGGAAGATCGGGCCGTAGGGTGCGGTCGTCGCGGTCCAGACCGGGCTCACATTGTCCAGTAGCACACCGGGATTGGCGACCGGCGGGGATACATAGGGATCGAAGCCGTCGCGCAGCAGCGCGCCCTGTGCCAGATACGAATACGCGTCGCGGCTGAACATCGGCACCGCGAACAACAGCGGGAAGATCCAAATGCCGACGATCGCGCGCAGTTCGTTCAGCGTGACTCCGGCATCTGGCCGGTCGCCGAATCCGATCGTGGTGCGGCCCAACCGCACCCACGCGGTGATCATCAGCAGCACCCCGACCCAGATGACCATGGTCGACAGCACATAGCCGTGCCCGAAGCGCAGCCAGGACAGATGCATCGACTCGAGCAGCGGATCGCGTTTGCGGACGCTACCGGCCCCGAATCCACCGAAGGTGATCATCAACGCGCCGAAGAAGCCGAGAAGCGCCGAATGGCCCTCGGGGCTGCGGGCGAAATCCGCGGAGGTCCGCATCCAGGTGCGGAATCCGGGCTCGGCGGCGGGGCGGGTGGCGCGGCGCGCCGGAGTGCTCGATGGGCGCGCCTCGGCTTCGGTCGCGGTGCTTGCGTTGTCGGTGGGCGCGGGAGCCGTCGTCTCAGGGGGATGCATGTGGTGTCGGTCCCCCCGGGGTGTGGTCGGCGGTCGCAACCGCTGGTGATCAGGTCGGCCGTTAGTTTATCGGCTTGCCGGGAACACTATCCCGCTGGTGCTCGGGGATTCATCCCGAGCGGGCCGCGCGGCACCGGTGATCCGGTTTGCCGCCAGTTTTCCGGACAGCAGCGTGGTCGGCACGCCGACACCCGGAGTGGTGCCACAACCAGCGATAACCACATTGTCGCTGCCGCCGGAGAAATTGCGCGGCCGAAACGGTCCGGTCTGCCGGAACAGATGTGCGGCGGAGAAGGGTGTGCCCGCCAGCATGCCTTGGTCGCGCCAGGTGCCGGGTGTGTCGAGGTGGTCGACGGTGAAATGTTCGGCGATACCGTGATAGCCACGCGCTTCCAGGACGTCGAGGAGTTCGCGCAGGTAGGAGGGGCCGAGCCGGTTCCAGTCCAGCGGTGCGGCATCGAGGTTCGGGCAGGGGGCGAGCAGGGAGAACGGTTCGTATCTGCCGTCTGCGCGGTCGATGTAGAGGGTCGGATCGGTGAGTGCGGGCCGGGTGAGCAGCAGCGATGGGTCGCTCATCAGACGGCCCCGACCCGGCCGCGCCGCAATCTCGTCGAAGGTGCGAGCCCAGGCGTCGCCGAAATCGATGGTGTGGTGGGCCTGGATCGGCCAGGTCTGCGCGATTGCCACCGGGATGGTGCCGTGTGCGACGACGGCCGACGGGGCGGCGCGCAGTCGGCGGCGACGGCGCACGCCGAATTGTTCGAGTGAGCCGAGGTCGGCGGTGAGAACCACGGCGTCGCAGTCGAAGCCGCGGCCGTCGGCGGTATGGACCTTGCTGGCCCGGTGGTTCACGTACTCGATACCGGTGACCTCGGTGTTCAGCTCCAACGTGCCGCCTGCCGCGGTGAAGGCGTCGGCGAGCGCGGCGGTGATGGCGCGCATACCGCCTTCGGGGAAGTAGACGCCGAGCGAGGTGTCCATATGTGGGATCGCGCCGTAGACGGCGAGCGCCTTCGCGGGGGCCATGCCCGCGTACAGGGCCTGGAAGGTGAACACCCGGGCCAGCCGTGGATCGCGCAGGAACCGGCCGACGCGCGGGCCGAGTCTGCCGAATCCGCCCAGGCGAACGAGTGTCGCGAGTGCTCGGCGTTTGGCCGGGTAGCGGACCATATCGAGCGGCGAATCGAAGTTCGTATCCATGAACTCGCCGAATTCGGCCTCGTAGATCCGCGCCAGCCAGGCCCGCAGCCGTCGGTAGCGCAGCGCCTCGTCATCGCCGCACCCGCGGGCCACCTCGATGGCCATCGCCTCGGGATCGGCGAAGACCCGCAGCGTGGAGTCGTCGGCGAAGCGGGCGTGATAGCTCGGGGCGAGTTGGTGGATGCGCAGCGGCGGGGTGCAGGTTTCGCGGGTCTTGCCGACGGCCGCGAGTGCGTCGTCGATCAGCTCCGGCAAGGTGAGTACCGTTGCGCCGGAGTCGATTTCGTAGTCGGGGCCGCGATACAGCCCGACTCGGCCGCCCGGATGGTCGGCGCGCTCGAGCAGGGTGACGGTGCGCCCCGCACCGGTCAGATACAGCGCCGCGGCGAGCCCGGAGAGGCCGGCGCCCACCACCACGACGCGATCGGTCGGTCCCACAACGGTTTTCATGAAGATCTCCTCGCGATTCGTCGCTAGTGCGTGCGACTCGTCGCGGCCAGGGCCATGGCGCGCAACCGCTCCTTGGCGGCAGGCGTCGCGGTACTGGACGCCAGTGCGGCCAGACCCTGTTCGGTGAGTTCGGTGATGCGGCGCTCCACCTCATCGACCGCGCCGAGGTCGGTGATCACCCTGCGTAGGTGTTCGACCTGATCCGCGGTCAGATCGGTACCGATGCTGGTGCGCAGCAGGGCGGCGGCGGCCCGGTCGGTGACGTCCGCCCGCTGTAGCGCCTCGGCGACCAGCACGGTGCGCTTGCCCTCGCGCAGGTCGTCGCCGGACGGTTTGCCGGTGACCGCGGGATCGCCGAAGACGCCGAGCAGATCGTCGCGCAACTGGAAGGCGATACCGATATCGGTGCCGAAGGTGTGGTATGCCTCGATCAGCCGCGGATCGGCGTCCGCGAGTGCGGCACCCAAGTGCAGGGGACGTTCCACGGTGTAGGCGGCCGTCTTGTACCGGTTGATGCGCAGCGCCGCCGTGACCGATTCGTCGCCCGCCGATTCGCCGTGGATATCGAGCAGCTGCCCGCCCAACACCTCGGTGCGCATCAGCGCCCAGACCGGCGCGAACCGGGCGATGGCGGCGGCGTCGAGTCCGGCGGCGTGCACCAGGTCATCGGCCCAGGCCAGCGCCAGATCGCCGATCAGGATGGCGACACTGGTGCCGAAGTGTTCGGAATCACCGGCCCAGCCGCGGTCGCGGTGGCGCTGTTCGAAGTCGACGTGCACGGTGGGGAAGCGGCGGCGGGTTCGCGATGAGTCGATGATGTCGTCGTGGATCAGCGCGCAGGCCTGTACCAATTCGAGTGCGGCACAGGCGTTCAGGACCGCGGCGGCGCCCGGGCCGGTGGGGTCGCCGCCCGCGCCGAGCCAGCCGGTCCACGCGAAGGCGGGTCGGGTCCGCTTGCCGCCGCGCAGCACGAATTGCTCCAGCGCGTCGGCAGCCTGGACGAAGACCGGACCGAGCGGCTCGACGGCGGGGCGCCGGGTCAGGAAGAAGGCTTTGAGGGCGTCCTCGACCGCCGCGACGAATCCGGGAGTGCCCGGCGTCGGCGGTAGGTTCGCGGGCGAGGTGCTTCGAGGCGTCTGGATACCGGTTCCGGCGGACAGGGGAGCCTCCAAGGTCGTGCGGGTGCGGGGCGCGGTGGATCGTGGCGCCATAGGTGCTTCGGTGCCGGGCGCGGGCGGTCGCGCGTGTCGCCCGGCGATGGCGAATGTGTCGCCTGGTCGCAGAATACGCGTTCGGTCGCGACGACCCGAAAGGGCCGTGACCGGCCACCACTACACTGGACCGGTGACTTTCGATAACGTGCGGGGACGTTCGACCCCTGGCCGACCGTCGCCGACGCCACCGATCGTCTCTGGAACACCCTCGGTCGTACAGAGTCTGCGGACCCATTCGGGGGGTTCCGTGCCCTTCTCGGTGGAGTTCAATCCGCCGCGTGACGCTGCGGGTGAGGCGCGGCTGTGGCGGGCCGCGCGCACCTTCGAGCGCATGCATCCGGCCTTCGTCTCGATGACCTACGGTGCGGGCGGCAGCACCCGCGACCGCACCGTGCGGATCACCGGCGCACTGGCCCAGGAGACCACCCTGCTGCCGGTGGCACATCTGACCGCCGTCGAGCACAGCGTCGCCGAACTGCGCTCGCTGGTCGGCGCGTATGCCGATTCGGGTATCCGCAATATCCTGGTGCTGCGCGGCGACCCGCCCGGCGATCCGCTCGGCGAATGGCGCAAACATCCCGAGGGTGTGGCCTATGCCGAGGAACTGGTCCGCATCGTCCGTGATCTCGGCGACTTCCATGTCGGCGTCGCCTCGTTCCCGCAGGGGCACCACCGCTCGCCGGATCTCGAGCACGACACCGCGTATCTGGCCGCGAAACTGCGTGCGGGCGCGGAGTATTCGATCACCCAGATGTTCTTCGACGTCGAACATTACCTGCGCCTGCGCGATCGCCTCGCGGCCTTCGATCCGGTCGAGGGCGCGAAACCGATCATCCCGGAGCTGATGCCCGTCACGTCCCTGCGCACCGTCGCGCGCGCCGAGGAGCTGTGCGGCCGTCCGCTTCCCGCCGCGGTCGTGGAGCGTTTGCGCAAGGCCGCGGGCAATGGCCCGGAGGAGAACGCGGCCGCGGTCCGTGCGGTCGGCATCGAAATCGCCACGGAGATGGGCCAGCGGCTCATCGATGAGGGTGCGCCGTGCCTGCACTTCATCACACTGAACTTCGCCAAGGCCACCGGTGAGGTCCTCACGAACCTCGGCTATGGCGTAACCGCCGCCCCGGGGCTTTTACCGGTCGTTGGTGCCGCACCTGTGGCGTCGCGGACCGACAGCTAGGTAGGTAGTCGGGTGTTGGGCGCGCCCGACGAGTTGGTTTTACCCATCCCGCAGCCCTGGTACGCGAGGACCGGGGCTGCGGCATGAGGTCAGGCGGCCCGCGCCGACCGTAGACCCCAGGCGTCGGCGAGGAGCCGATGGGATTCGAGACGGTCCTCATGGCGGTGGGTGACGCTGGTGACGAGGAGTTCGTTGGCTCCGGTGACTCGTTGCAGGGCCCGCAGGCGTTCCACGACGGTGCGCGGGCTGCCGACGAACTGGGTGGCGATGCGGTCGTCGACCAGACGGCGCTGTTGCGGGGTCAGCGGGGTGGCGGTGTCCGGGTCGAGGAAGTCGGCCGCGCCGGTGCCGCTGCGGATGCTGTGCACCCAGTGGCCGTAGGTGGCGGCCAGATGCTGGGCGCGGGCGTCATCGGGGGCGACGACCACATCCGCGGAGATCACCACATAGGGCTCGGCGAGATCGACCGAGGGCCGGAAGGCCGCTCGGTAGGCAGCCACCGCGTCCAGGGCGGTGCCGGGGGAGACGTGGTAGGCCGCGGCGAACGGGAGGCCGAGTTCGCCCGCCAGTTCGGCGCTCTCGCTGGCCGAACTGCCGAACAGCCACAGCTCGACCTGTGCGCCCTCACCCGGAACCGCGTGCAGCGCAATGCCTTCGGTGCTCCGGTAGGTGCCGTT
>NZ_JBEXLC010000178.1:0-17494 GCF_040609795.1 Nocardia sp. NPDC004604 | reverse complement strand
AGGCCGGATCGTCCACATCGGTGATGCCGATGTGCAACAGCAGCATCATGGTCACCATGCCGACGCCGACCGTCAGCGGAGTCAGCAGCTGGGCCGCGCCAGCACCGGCGGGTGGATGCAGGTGCTGGCCGTTCTGGACATGCATCGCGAACATGCCCGTGTAGTGCATGCCGCAGACCGCGACACCCATCACCAGTGCCGCGCCGATGGTGGCGATGGTGCCGCGCACATGCAGCGCGAACCATAGCGCCGCAGTCGCGGCGATCACCGCGATCACCATCGATAGGCTCACGATCCGCCCGTCGTATTCGATCACCGCATCCGATTTCATCGCATACATGCCGGAGTAGTGCATGGCGCCGACGCCGATACCGGTGATCGCACCACCGATGTAGAGGGCCAGCGGCTCCAATCCCGGCCGCTGCGCGACCCATAGCCCGATCCACACCACCACGATCGCGATGACCGCGCTGAGCAGGGTGATCGGCACGTCGTAGCGGATCGAGGCGCCGTGGATCGAAAAGCCCAGCATGGCAATGAAATGCATGACCCAGATACCGGTGCCGCCGATCGCAACGGCCGCGGCAACAAGCCATCCGGCGTGGCCGTTGCCGGCTCGCGCGCGCACCACACAGCGCAGCCCCAGCAATGATCCGGTGAATGACATCAGATAGGCGATCACGGGCGTTAGCCACCCATGGCTGAAGTGGTCGATTTGCAGCACGCGACCTCCCTCGATGGACGGACTTCGGCCGTCACCGCGACAGCGCGAACCCGCCCACTTGTGCAGAACTAGCAGGTAGGCGATTTACAGTACTACCGTCCGCTAAATTTGTCGTGGGATGAATCCAACCAGCGGGATCGCGCGGCCGATCCGATGACAACTGCTCGTCACCCGTACATACCAACCGGTCCCATACCGCCGGATCCTGCCGACCACACCACCTGGCAATCGATCAGCACCGATTTCGCTGGGGCACAATGGATCTCGCGGATCCGATATTCGACAGCCGGCGTTCGCACTTTCACAAGATCGGTACCGCGATTTCGGGTACGCGTCCCGAGTCCCGTTGCGGCTCAGCGCCACCGAGCGCGATGGGACGCACTCGCCAATCGGACTCGACCCCCGCCGAGTTTCCGACCGACGAATCGTCGTATTTGCTGCGCGCGGCTATCCACCAACCATTTGGTCGGACGACCAATTCTTTGGCGCCTCTGACGCCCGGGGGTGCATCAACACCGGGTCCGACCGACCAGGTCAGGTGAGTCAGAACACAGACTTGGCGGGTCGGCGGACATGACGGCCCCGCGCCCGGCAGACTTGAGCATTGTGGTTGCCCCCACTTTGCACCGGATCCACTCGCCATGGACGCGAACCGTCGACCTGCGCGATGAACTCCGCGCGGTCTGGTCGTGGGTGCGTCGCCCCGGGCTGGCGCGCCGACTACTCCCCGAGCTGCGCCAGCACCTAGCGGGCGCGCCGGCCAGCACCGCGTATGCGTTCACCTTGTTCGTCACCTGGTGGACGCTGCGCGGAGTCGGCGATTCGGTGGAGCGCAGGCTGATCTTCTCGGCCTCGACCAACCTCTACAACATGCAGCACAATCCGATTCAGGTGCTGGTGGCCTCGGCGTTCTGGACCCAGGGCCAGTTTCCCTGGATCACCATCGCGGAGATTTTGGTGGTCATGGGCTTCGCCGAACGCTGGCTCGGCACCAGTCGCTGGATTCTGCTGTTCGCCACCGGGCACATCGGCGCGACGCTGCTCACCGTCACCGCGATCGACCACGCCATCGACCGCCACATCATCCCGGTGCGCGTGCAGTACGCCGCGGATGTCGGCACCAGTTACGGGTTCACGGCAGTTTTGGCCGCCATGGCCTTCCACTTCCGCGGTGCGGTCCGCGTGGTATGGGCGGCGGTCATCATCATCGTCCTCGGCTCGGCGCTATTGATCGGTCCGACCTTCACCGACTACGGACATATGTGCGCGGCCCTGATCGGTTTGGCCGTCGGACTTGTTGCCTCGACCTTCTGGCGTCGCGTCGAACGCATGCGCGCCGCACGCGACGCCAGTTCCGCCGCGGCGAAACAGGGGCCGGCAACCGCGACGCATCCGCTTCCGACGTCGGCCGACGATATGACCGGCGCCGAGGCAACGTCCGTTGCGGCCCAGCCCCTATCCAGTGCTAGCGGCCGGGCTGAGGCGGCGCTGCACCAGGCCGATGACCGGTTCGACAACGCGGGCCGCGATCGGGCCGAGCACCGCCATCAGTAGCACATAGGCCGAGGCGAGTCCGGCGAGCTCACCGGCGACCGCGCCCATCCCTACCGCCAAACCCGCAATGACGATGGAGAATTCACCGCGCGCGACCAGTGCGGCACCCGCTCGCGCCCGGCCCATCCGGCGAATGCCCTGTCGACTCGCCGCCCACCAGCCGGTCGCCACCTTGGTCACCATGGTGACCACCGCGAGCAGGATGGCCCAGCCGAGCACCGGCGGAATCACACTCGGGTCGGTGCTGAGTCCGAAGGCCACGAAGAAGATGGCGGCGAACAGATCCCGGATCGGTTCCAGCAGTTTCGTCGCCTCGTGTGCGGTCGAACCGGAGATCGCGATGCCGAGCAGGAACGCGCCCACCGCCGCCGAGACGTTCAGCGCCGAGGCCAGCCCGGCGACCAGCAGCGCGGCACCGAGCAGCTTCAACAGGAAGACCTCGCGGTCGGCACTGTCCACGATTGCCGAGACGTAGCGGCCGTAGCGCAATGCCACCACGAGCACGACGGTGACAGTGGCCAAGGCGAGTCCGAGTACGGTCAGTCCGCTCAGGAAACTCGTGCCCGCCAGGATCGCGGTGAGGATCGGCAGATACATCGCCATCGCCAGATCCTCGAAGACCAGAATCGACAGGATCACTGGTGTTTCCCGGTTGCCGAGGCGCCCGAGATCATTGAGCACCTTGGCGACGATGCCCGAGGACGAGATGTAGGTGACTCCGGCCAGCGTGATCGCTCCGGTCATCCCCCAGCCGAGTATCAGTGCGACCACCGCGCCGGGCGTCGCGTTGGCGACGATATCGACCAGACCCGCGGCCCATGAGCGGCGCAGTCCGGTCACCAGTTCGGCCGCCGTGTATTCCAGTCCGAGCAGCAACAACAGCAGCACTACGCCGATTTCGCCTGCGATATGGCCGAATTCGTTCGCGGCGCCGAGTTCCACCAATCCGCCCTGGCCGAAGGCCAGCCCGCCGAGCAGGTATAGCGGAATCGGGGACATGCCGAAGCGGGCCGCCACTCTCCCGAGCATGCCAAGGGCGAATAACACCGCCCCGAGCTCGATGAGGGCGAGCGCGGTTTCGTTCACGCTCTCACCCGTGCGTCAAGATCTTCGCGGCCGCGTCCAGACCGTCGGGTGTCCCGACGACCACGAGTATGTCATCGGCAGTAAAGGTGAAGTCCGGCCCCGGCGAGGGGTGCAGCTGCCCCGCGCGCATCACGGCGACAATGGAAGCCTTTGTGCGCGTGCGCATTCCGGTCTCACCGAGGGTGCGGCCCTCATACGGCGAATCCGCGCCGATGGGTAGTTGGCGGGTGGTGATCCCGGGTAGGTCGCGGTGGTCCTCGCGTAGCTTCGCGACCAACTGCGGCGAGCCGAGCAGGTTCGCGAGCACCGACGCCTCGTCGGGGGTCAGCGGTACCTGGGCGGCGCAGGAGTCCGGGTCATCGGGTTTGGAGACGATCAGATCAATGCTGCCGTCGCGGTGATCGACAACGCCGATCCGGCGGCCCGACCGCAGCTGAAAGTCTTTGCGTACCCCGATCCCGGGTAGGGCGGTGACATCGACGTTCACATCCTCCACCCTAACCGGCAAAAACGACTAACCGCCCACTAGTCCCGCGATCGCGCCGCGAGCCAGCACAATGCCCGCGCTTGCCATCGCCCAGCCTCGTCGCACTATCGGCATGCCCGGACAGGAAGCCATCGACGCGCTGCAGCAGCGGTTCGATCCTGGCGTGCCATATCGCCCGCGCAGCGATCAGCGCGAGTGCGGGCGCGACCATGACCATGCAGTAACCCGCCAGCAGTCCCACCGATGACGCTGCGGACAGATCACTCAGCCGCGCCCGGGGCGGGTGGTGATCATGTCGGTCATCGGATCGACCGCGTCTCCTTCCTTCGGCTGACCCGCAGATACCGCGGTGTGTGCTGTGATGGGTCGATGCGGCGGCAGTGGGAGGCCTTGTCGGCGACCGCGCAAGACGCGCTGGTCGCCGCCTTCGCGTTCACGCTCGGTGCTGGGCTCTATCTGACCGGCCTGTTCGAGATGGCCAGTGACCTCAGCCGCCATCCGCCGCTGCTGGCGCGATTCGGGGTGCTCGCGCTGGTCTGCGTGGCGAGCTTCCTGCGGCGTCGCACGCCGGTGCTGGCGCTCGCTATCGGGCTGGTCCCCTTCGCGATCGATTTCGCACTCGGCCCGACGGTGCCGATCTGGCTCATCTATTCGGATCTGATCTACGCGGCTGTGCTGTATGCCGCACCCGCGCGCTCGCGCTTCGTGGTCGCGGTGTGCGGTGTGCTCTCGGCCGCGCTGACCGTACTGGCCCTGATACTCGGCGACTGGCGAATCGCGGTGATCACCATCGCGGCCCTATTCGCATTCGTCGCGACGCCGCTGTGGTGGGCGTTGTCGGTGCGCGGGCACAAGGAGATCGCGGAGGCCGAACGTAAACGCGCACAAGCAATGACATTGGTCGCCGAACTGGATCGGCGCGCCGCCATCGCCGATGAACGCAAGACGATGGCGCGGGATCTGCACGATGTGATCGCGGGGCATTTGTCCGCCATCGCGATCCAGTCCGAGGCGGCATTGGGTGTGCTGGCCCGACAGCCGGTGCCGGACGGCCGAATCGACGATCCCGCCATCGTCGGGATCATCTCCTCGATCCGGTCCAATAGTGTCAGCGCACTGCAGGAGATGCGCACCATGATCGGTCTGCTGCGCCGCGACGACGGCGGCGAGGACGACGTGGCGGCACCGCGCAAACTGGCCCAGCTGCCCATCCTGGTCGACGCCGCCCGCGCGGCCGGAATCACCGTGCGCGTACGGGATTCGCTGAACGGGAAACCGCTGCCGAGCGCGGTCGACCAAGCCGCCTATCGAATCGTCCAGGAAGCACTCACCAACGCCATGAAACATGCCCCGGGACAGGAGGTCGACATCGACGTGCGCGTGCAGGGAACGGCATTGGCAGTCGCGGTACGCAATCCCACCGTACCGGTGCGCAATCGGTCGGATGAGCACGATATGGGCCATCGCGGACTGATGAATATGCGCGAGCGGGCCGCCGCCCTCGGCGGCACCTTCACCGCGGGACCGGCCACGGGCGGCTGGGAAGTGCTTGCACGGCTGCCGATCTCGGCGATGGAGGCGTCATGACGGCGGCATCGCACAGCGATTCGATGAGCGATGGTGGCCGGATGACGGGTGCGCCCATCCGCGTGCTGCTCGCCGACGATCACGGCGCGATCCGGGCTGGCCTGCGCATCATCCTGGAAACCGCCGAGGGCATCGAGGTGGTCGGTGAGGCCGCCGACGGCGATATTGCGGTGGCACAGGCCAAAGCGCTGCGTCCGGATGTGGTGCTGATGGATGTCCGCATGCCCGGCGTCGACGGCATCACCGCCACCGGCCGCATCACCGCCGACGGCCTGGCCAGGGTGCTCATCCTGACCACCTTCGATCTGGACGAGTACGTCTTCCGCACACTGCGCGCGGGTGCGTCGGGATTCGTGCTGAAATCCGCATCCGGACAAGCACTTGTCGATGCGGTGCGCGCGGTGGCCGCTGGCGATGGCGTACTCGCGCCGGAGGTGACCGCCGCGGTGATCAACGCGTTCGCCTCGAACGGCGCCCAGCCGAGCGAGCCAGCACCGAGCGGCCTGGACGAACTCACCGAGCGCGAACGCGAGGTGCTCGACTGCCTCGGCGAAGGCCTGTCCAATGCGCAGATCGCGGCGCGGTTGTTCATCGGCGAGACAACGGTCAAGACGCATGTGTCGCGGGTGCTCACCAAACTCGGTGTGCGGTCGCGGGTTCAGGCCGCCATCGTGGCGCGCGAGGCCAGGGACCGGTAGTTCACGACTCGGGGAAGTTCGGGTCCAGTGCGGCGAAGGTGCCGTCCGGACCCGGCTGATACTCGATCACGGCGGTGACCGCGCCGACCGGCAGCGGACCGTACAGGTGCGGGAACAACATCGATTCGGGGTCGGTCGGCACGCCCGGTTCCCACTTCACCGGCGCGCCTACGCGGGCCGGATCGATGCGCAACAGCACCATGTCGCGCCGCCCCTCGAACAGGCGGTTGGCCGGCAGGTGCACCTGCTGTGGCGTGGACAGATGGATGAAACCGAGCTCCGCGAACGACTCCGGGCGATACTCGCCGGTTTGCCGCGCGGTCAGCCAGTCGGCGAGAGTGCAAATGTGAACGAGAGTGTGAGTGTCGTAGATCACGGGTAATCTCCCGGTAGACAACTGGATAGGTGTTCGTGATCGTGGTCGAGTGGACCTTCGATGTGTGACCAGTGATGTTCGCCAGTAGCGAAATCCCAGGTTGTGTTATCGAAAACACACAGAATCACTTCCGGGAACAAAGCCCCCGTCCCGAACGTCTGACAGAGTAGTCATACCACTGCTGGGAAGTAGCGGTAGCGAGCCCGCGGAGTGACCACGGGCCCCACACCAGGTGAACGGACTGTAGTGCCGGGAGCCAGGACGGAGGAGTCATGCCAGGAACCCTGACAAGCACCCCACTGACCGCGGTCGATCGTTGCGACCGCTGCGGAGCTGCCGCACGAGTTCGTGCCGTACTGCCCGCAGGTGGCGAGTTGCTCTTCTGCCAGCACCACGCGAATGAACACATGGATCGCTTGCGTGAGCTCGAAGCCGTGATCGACACGGAATCGGCTCCCGCCCTCTGACCAGTCCTCGCGTCCCGACACAACAACATCGCACAACAGAACATCGCTGATAGAACCGACAGCGGGCGACCTACAAGTCGCCCGCTGTCGGCGTTTATCGAAAGCGCTCACGCCGCTGCGGGATCGGCGAGGATGCCGTCCAGCAGCTTCGCGAGTCCGAAGGCGAATGCACCCTCCGGATCTGACGGCGCTTGATAGCATTCGCCTACCGCCGCACCGACCCGCGATGCGATCGGGAACTCCGCCACCGACATGACCTCGGTGAGCAGTGGACCGTGCTGCTCCCACCACTGCGCGTCGGTCAGCTCCGCGGTACTGCGGATTCCGGCGATCGCCATCCGCGCATTGCCGGTCGCGAATTCCGAGAGCACCGCGATCACGCGGTCCATCGCCAGATCCGATAACCCGATCCCCTCGATCGCGGCCAACTGCCGTTCATAGCGACGCATCCGTCCCGGGCCGAGCACCAGCCGCCACGGCGGCACCTCGAGCAGCCACGGATGGGCGATCAACTCCGCACGCACCTGTTCGGCGATCGCGGCCATGCGATCGCGGACCGGCAGGTCGTTCGGGATCGGCGCGTCCTCATGGGCGACCGTGTCGACCATCAGGACGATCAGCGCCTCCTTGCTCGGCACATAGGTGTAGAGACTCATCGGGCGCAGACCCAGTTCGGCGGCGACGGCGCGAATCGACACCTTGTCGTACCCGTCCCGATCGGCGAGAGCAATGGCGGCACCGATCACCGCATCGACGCTCACCGTCTGCTTCGGCCCGCGCCCGCCGGATCGCGGCGGCACGGTATGCCGCCACAGCAGACTCATCAGCTGTTTCGCCTGGTCGGGATCGGTCACGTGACCCTCTCGGAATTAACCCGGTACGGTGTACGTTGTTACGATACTCCGTACGCCATACGACGATCTAGGGGTCCGCTCTGCCAAGCACACAGGCCACATATCTCCCTGACCGCCACATGTTCGCGCTGTGGACTTGGACCGGATCCGGACCGGGCCGCGCGCCCGAGGGCGATCACGAAACCCTCGCGCTCGCGGTGCCGACGGGACCACATGGCGCGATCGAAGTAGCCGAGGTCGACTGCGCACTGGTCGATCCGGACGATCTGATGCAGCTGGACCTCGCCGACGCGGGTCCGTCCTTACTCGCTTGGCACGCGGTGCTTCAGACTGAGGGCGATCCGGACGATGCACAATCGATCGACTCGTCACCGTCGATAGCGGACCACTCTGGACAGAACCGAACAACGCGAGCCCGGGCACGCAACGTATCTCGGCCATCAGGTGGGCGGGACGCCGACGAGACCGAGCAGGGGCAGCCGGGCAGGCCAGTGCTGCTGCCCACGGCCGCGCATGCGGTGCCGGATGCGATTGGGACGTCGATCGTGTCCGCCGAGCGCGCGGTGCGCGTACTGCGCGAAACGCGCTGTGTCCAGATGGAATTGCAGGAGGGGTTGAAGGCGCAGTTGCGCCCGTATCAGGCACGTGGGGTGGGGTGGCTGCACGAGACCGTCACGGCCCACGGCGGTGCGGTACTGGCCGATGAGATGGGGCTCGGGAAGACGGTGCAGACCATTGGGTTTCTGCTCGGGCGGGGTGGGTCCGGTCCGCAGCTCGTAGTTTGTCCGACATCGCTGGTCGGGAACTGGGCGCATGAGATCACGCGGTTCGCGCCGGGGCTGCGACCGGTGGTGTGGCGCGGGGGCGAGGTCTCCGACGAGGCTGGCGCGGTTGTGGTGACCGGATATCCGATGTTGCGACTGCACGGCGGTGTGCTGGCCGACCAGCGGTGGGCGACAGCGGTTTTCGATGAGGCGCAGGCGCTCAAGAATCCGCGCACGCAGATATCCAAGGCCGCGCGGGCGCTTTCGGCCCAGGCCACCGTCGCGCTGACCGGTACGCCGGTGGAGAACCACCTCGAGGAGCTGTGGGCGCTGCTGAATCTGGTGACGCCGCGGCTGTTCGGGCACCGCACCCAGTTCCGGCGGCGGTTCGTCCGGCCGATCCACGAGGGTTCGACCGCCGCGGCGGCCCGGTTGCGCGACACCCTGGAGCCGGTGTTGTTGGCGCGCAAGAAGGCTCAGGTCGCCGCGTCACTGCCCGCGAAGATGCACAGCGATCTGCTGTGCGACCTCACCGCCGAACAGGAAGGGCTCTATGACCAACTGCTCGACAAGGCCATCGACGACGGCTTCGGGCACGGCGCCCAACGGCAGAGCCGGGTACTCGCGGCACTGACCGCACTCAAGCAGGTCTGCAACCATCCGGGCCTGATCACCGGTGAGCTCGGCGAATTGGCCGGCCGGTCCGGAAAGCTGGACCTGTGCACCGATATCGTGGCCAATAACCTCGAAACCGGTAACCCGACACTGATATTCACCCAGTACCGCGCCACCGGCGACCTGCTGGTCCGCCATCTCGACGAGCAGTTCGGTGTGCGTGCTCCGTTCTTCCACGGTGGCCTCGATCAAGCCGAGCGCGCGGAGATCGTCACCGGCTTCCAGGCCGAGGATGGTCCGCCGGTCCTGATTCTGAGTCTGCGCGCGGCGGGCACCGGACTGACGCTGACCCGCGCCGCCGATGTCATCCATTACGACCGTTGGTGGAATCCGGCCGTCGAGGCCCAGGCATCGGACCGGGTGCACCGCATCGGCCAGACCCGCACCGTCACCATCACCACCCTCACCTCGGGTACCACCGTCGAGGAGCACATCGCGGGCATGCACGAGCGCAAATCCGCACTCGCGGACCTCGGCGATTCGGCGGGCATCGCCGCGCTGGCCCGCCTCGACGACGATCAGCTCATCGAGATCCTGCGACGCAAGAGGGAGAACTGATGGCGGACAATGAATTCGGCTACACCGCCTGGGGGATGGACTGGGTCCGCCTTGCCGAAACCCTGGGCCAGACCCGTCCCGATCCGCTGCTGCCCCGGGCCCGCAGCATCGCCCGCAACAATGGCGTGCAGACCACCATCGACGGGCGCGTCATCCGCGCCACCATCCACCGCGGCGGCCAAGCCTCGGTAACCCATCTCGAAGTCGCACCACTGCCCCGCCCGGCCATTACCGCAATCGCCGAAATCATCCCGGACACAACGGCACTCACCGACGATATGCACCGCGCCCTGGTCGCCGCCGATACCAGCCCCGCCCCCGTGCTGGCCGGGACGGACTGCTCCTGCTCGGCCCGCTCGGCCCGCTGCGTGCACGTCCTCGCCGTGTACTACGACCTGGCCCGCCGCGTCGACGAGGACCCACGTCTGGCCCTGGACCTGCAGGGCTATTTCCAAGCGGCACAGGAAGATCCGGCAGCGCCGGTCGAATCACCCCGGTGGACCCCGCTCAACGCCCTCGACCCCGCGGACTACTTCGGGGCTCCTTTACACACCGCCTCGGTGCGGTAGACCAGCCGCGCCCTCTGTCGACCTTCTCGATGGCGGTGCGCTGGCGAGGATTCACGTCGCCCTGTGTCCTTCGGGGCGGCGGGCTCGGAAGCGGAAACTGGTTGTGCCGGTCTCGATCTCGACGTCGGTGAACCCGACGCCCGTAAGGCGGTCGGCGGCGCGGTCCGGCGGTATCGGCAGACAGGTGTCGCCGAGATGCATCAGGCGGAATACCGGACCATCGAGGCCGTCGCTGCCAGCGAATACCCCGCCGGGGCGCAGGACGCGCAAGGCTTCGGCGAAGAGGGCGTCTTGTTCATCGACGGTCGGAACGTGGTGCAGCATTGTGAAGCACACGACCGAATCGAATTGCCTCGGCGGCAAGGGCATATCTGCGCCGTCGCCCTCGATGACGGTCAGCGTGCTGCCGTGCCGGGTACGCAGTCGGCTGGCGAGTACCGGATCGATTTCGACGCCGGTCAGCGTGGTCGTGCGCTCGCGCAAGGCGCGCACGTTCGCACCGTAACCGGGGCCGATCTCGAGTGCGGAGGCGCCGAGGTCGAGGCCGGACAGCGCCCACGGGACAATCTTCGTCGCACTCGTGCGCTCCCAGAGCGCCGATCGGCACAGGAGCCTGTGGAAGTAGTTCATCGCCATACGATTCACGCTAGGAGCGGACGGCGCCGACCACGACAGGCTACGGTGACAAGCTGTGTCGCCGAACGGCCAATCCCTGGTACCGGGCCAACCCCGGCCGCCCCGTCGGAAGCACAGCGGATCCCTGGTACTCCCGGCCGCGATCGGCAATACCGCCATGGTGCTGGGTGCCGGCGTGCTGCCAGCGGGCTATTGGTTCGACACCCATGAACATCCGCAGCATCAAATCGCCTGGGCGGCACGGGGTGTCATCGCCGTCGAAATCGGCGACGGCTACTGGGTGCTGCCACCGACGCGGGCACTGTGGATCCCCGGCGGCACGAGGCACCGAACCGGCACCACGGCGGGCGCCACCATGCGCGGCATCTTCGTGGCACCGGATCGGTGCCCGGTCGCATTGGCCGCCCCGACCATGCTCCGCATATCCCCCCTGCTCCACGAACTGTTCGACCATCTCACCGAGCCCGAAACCGTCGCCGCGCGACGCGAACGCGCGGAGGCGGTGGTCTTCGATCTGCTCGAGCCGGTCGACGTGATTCCCATCGGCGCGCGCCGACCCGTGGATACCCGAGCCGCACAGGTCGCCGATGCGCTGACTCGCAATCCCGCCGATGATCGCACGCTCGGCGAGTTCGCCACCGCCGTCGCCACCAGTCCCCGCACCTTGGCCCGGCTGTTCGTCGCCGAGGCCGGAATCAGCTTCGGCCAGTGGCGAACTCAGATCCGCCTCGCGGCATCACTTCCCCTGCTCGCCGAGGGCTTGCCGATCGCCCGGATCGCCCGACGCGTGGGCTATGCCACCCCGAGCGCGTACGTCGCGGCCTTCCGTCGCGCCGTTGGCGTATCCCCAGGCCGCTACTTCGCCAGGTAACCGAGTCCCCGTCCTCCGGTGGAGATTCGGCGGACCCGGCGATCAGGCGTTGGTGCCACCGTCGACGGTGAAGATCGAGCCCGTAATGCCGCGCCCGGAGGTTCCGGCGAGGAAGGCAACGGTGGCGGCGATATCATCGGCGGTGCCGAAGCGGCCGAGGGCGGTGAGACCGATTTGCTGCGGGGCGTGGTCGCCGTCGGCCGGATTCATATCGGTGTCGGTTGAGCCGGGCTGTACCAGATTCACCGTGATGTTTCGCGGCCCCAGTTCGCGCGCAAGCGCTTTCGTGAAGCCATTGAGCGCGGACTTGCTGAGGTTGTACAGCGTGAGTCCGCTGAAGGCGGCGCGCTCGGACAGGTTGCTGCCGATGCTGATGATCCGCCCGCCCTCGGTCATATACGTGACCGCCGCCTGCGCCCCGACGAACGCCGCACGCGCATGGATATTGAGCGCGCGATCGATCTCCTCGACGGTGAACTCCTCGAACGGTTTGGCCGGGAAGACGCCCGCGTTATTGACCAGCACATCGAGCCTGCCCAATTCGGCCGCGACCCGGTGTACGGCCGCGACGACGGCACCCGCGTCGGCGCTGTCGGCCTGAATCGCGACCGCCCGCCGCCCCAACGATTCCAACTCGGCGGCAACCGATTTCGCCTGTAGCTCATTGTTCTGGTAGGTCAGCGCCACATCCGCGCCCGCATCGGCCAGGTGCCGGGCGATGGCCGCTCCGATACCCCGACTGCCACCGGTCACCAGCGCCACCTTGCCCGTCAGATCCGACATAGCGACTCCTCCAAATTCTGTGTCGATCAGTACATAAATAGCTAAACGCACGGGCCCGGGCCGCGTCAAGGGGTATATTTAACGATCGACACAGAAAGGATCGGGCCATGGCCGAACGAGGACGCCCCCGCGCTTTCGACCGCGAGGTCGCGCTGCGCCGCGCCATGGAGGTGTTCTGGGAGCACGGCTACGAGGGCTCATCGATGAGCGATCTCACCGCGGCAATGGGCATCAACTCACCGAGTCTGTACGCGGCCTTCGGCGGCAAGGAAGAACTGTTCCGTACGGCGGTCGGCCTCTACAGCCGGACCGAAGGCGGCTACACCGCCCGCGCCCTGCGGGAGGAACCCACGGCACGTGCGAGCATCGAAGCGATGTTGCGCGACAACGCGATCGCCTACACCGTCGCGGATAAACCCCACGGCTGTATGGTCGTGCTCGCGGGCTCCACCTACACCACCCGCAGCGAAAGTATCCGCGACTTCCTGATCGAAAAGCGGCGCGAGACGACCGAGGATATCCGCGACCGTCTGGATCGCGGCATCGCGGAAGGTGATCTGCCCGCGGACACCGATACCGCCGCGCTGGCCAGTTTCTACACCACGGTCCTGTACGGCCTGTCGATCCGCGCGCGCGACGGTGCTTCCCACGCCGAACTCACCCAGTCCATCGACTGCGCCATGGCCGCATGGCCGGGCTCCGCTGCGACCCGCTGACCGAAGCTACTTGCGGCGCAATGCCGCGATGCGCTCACCGAGCTGATCGGCGGTCGCCAATGCCGTTGGCGGACCGCCACATTCCCGTCGCAGCTCACCATGGATGACGCCGTGCGGCTTCCCGGTGCGATGGTGGTGCATGGCGACCAGGCTATTGAGCTCACGCCGCAGCTCACCGAGCTTATCGGCGGTCGCGACGCGCTCGGCCGCCGAGGCGACCTGCGGGCCCGGATCGGGTGCGGCGGAACCGCGTTCGGCCAACTGCCGCGACTGCCGTTCCCGCAGCAGGGCCCGCATCTGGTCCGCATCGAGCAGCCCGGGAATGCCGAGGTAATCGGCCTCCTCGGCACTACCGGCGAAAGTCGCCGTGCCGAACGAGGATCCGTCGTAGATGACCTGGTCGAGCTCGGCGTCGGCGGCCAGCGCGACGAAGGGCCGCTCGTCCTCACCCGGCTCGTCCTGCTGCTTATTGGCCTCGATGAGCAGTTCGTCTTCGAGGCCGTTCTTCTCCCGATGCGGTTTGCCGATGACGTGATCGCGCTGCAGTTCCAGCTGCGCGGCCAGATCGAGCAGCACCGGCACCGACGGCAGGAAGACGCTCGCGGTCTCGCCGGGTTTGCGCGCACGCACGAACCGGCCGATGGCCTGCGCGAAATACAGCGGTGTCGAGGCGCTGGTCGCGTAGACGCCGACCGCGAGACGCGGCACGTCGACGCCCTCGGACACCATGCGCACCGCGACCATCCACGGCTGGGTGTTATTGCTGAACTCGGCGATCCGATCCGAGGAGGACGGATCATCCGACAGCACCAGGGCAGGCTTCTCGCCCGAGATGTGTTCCAGCAGTTCGGCGTAATCGCGGGCCCGCTCCTGATCGGTGGCGATCACCAGACCACCGGCATCGGGCATACCGGTCGCGCGCAGCTGGCGCAGCCGGGTGTCCGCGGCGACCAGCACCTTGGACATCCAGTCCCCCGCCGGATCCAGTGCGGTGCGCCACGCGCGGGCGGTGTGTTCGGCGCTCAGCGGCTCACCGAGGCGGGCGGAATACTCCTCCCCCGCGCTGTCGCGCCAGTGTGCCTCACCGGAGTATGCGAGGAAGACCACCGGCCGGACCACGCCGTCAGCCAGCGCCTCGGCATAGCCGTAGGCATGGTCGGCGCGCGAGCGCGGGAAACCCGCTTCGTCGGGTTCGTAGGTGACGAATGGGATCTGACTGTCATCGCTGCGGAACGGGGTTCCGGTCAGGGCGAGCCGCCGGGTGGCGTCGCCGAATGCCTCGGCGGTCGCATCGCCCCAGGACTTGGCGTCGCCCGCGTGGTGGATCTCGTCGAGAATCACCAGCGTTCTGCGTCTTTCGGTGCGCACCCGGTGTCGTGCGGGATGCGAGGCGATCTGCGCGTAGGTGACCACGACGCCGTGATAGTCGCCGGAGGTCGCGCCGGTCGCGTTGGAGAAGCGCGAATCCAGCTGAATGCCCGCGCGGGCCGCGGATTGGGCCCACTGGTGCTTGAGGTGTTCGGTCGGGGCAACCACGGTGATCTGGTCGACGGTGCGGTCGGCCAGCAGTTCGGCCGCGACCCGCAGCGCGAAGGTGGTCTTACCGGCGCCAGGCGTCGCCACCGCGAGGAAATCCCTCGGTTTGGTGGCCAGATATTTCATCAGTGCCCGGCGCTGCCAGGCCCGTAGCGAACCACCCGTGGAACCCGCGGCCCGCGATGTCTGCGAATCGCCCGGTGTTTCCGCTTCTCCCGCCACAGCGGCGCCACCCGACACAGTCACGCAGACGACCCTAGCTGTCCCCCATGGCGTGTCGCCAAACCGACGCGGCGTGGGCGACGGGCGTCACATCCGAACGGCGCGCAACGCCCTGTTCATCTCCTGCCCATCGACGCGATGCGATGGCAAACCAGAACAATATGCTCGGATGCGCGATGCTGTAGGCATCATGTCCGACGATGGTGCCCCAGCTCGTGAGTCCCCCGGGACCGGCGACCAGCCGATCCACAGCGGCGGTGGCGACGTGCAACCCACTGCGGCGATATATGCCCGGCGCGCCGCCGCACGGATGGCGCACGGCTCGCGACAGGGCGGCAAACTCGTCGTGCGGGTGGCGGTGAAGGCATGGAACGATTCGATTTTCACCAAATCCGCGGCCGCGGCGTTCTGGCAGACGATGTCACTGGCACCGCTGCTGTTCGGGGTGCTCGGCAGCCTCGGCTACGTGGGGGAATGGTTCGGCCCCGATACCGTGCAGATCGTCGAGCAGAAGATCATCGCGTTCAGCCGCGACCTGTTCAGCGCCAGTGTGGTCAGCGATCTGATCGAGCCGACGGTCACCGATGTGCTCGGCCGCGGACGCGCCGCCTATGTTTCGGTGGGCTTCGTACTGTCGCTGTGGGCCGGATCCTCGGCCATGTCGACCTTCGTGGATTCCATTGTCGAGGCACACGGGCAGAAGGACGCCCGGCATCCGGTGTGGCAGCGCATCTTCGCGCTGCTGCTGTATGTGCTGTTCCTAGTGGTGGCGGTGTTCCTGCTGCCGCTGATCGCCCTGGGCCCGACGTTGATCGGACGGGTGCTGCCGGATTCGTGGCGCGAACCGGGGCTGCGACTGATCGACTCGTTCTACTACCCGGGTGTCGGCCTCTTGCTGATCATCGGGCTCACCACGCTCTACAAGCTGGCGCTGCACAAATCGCTGCCGTGGCACCGGTTGTTCGGCGGGGCGCTCGTCGCGGGGGTGTTCTTCATGGCCGCCAGCGAGGGCCTGCGCCGCTACCTGGCCTGGGTCGCCAGGACCGGCGTCAGCTACGGCGCGCTCGCCACGCCGATCGCCTTCCTGCTGTTCACGTTCTTCCTGGGCTTCGCGGTGATCCTCGGCGCTGAATTCAATGCCGCGGTCCAGGAATTCTGGCCAGCCCGCAGCACCCGCATCGACCAGGTGAAGGAATGGTTGTCCAACCAGCTGGGCGGCGACGGATCCGATGACTCCGAGACCGACGACGCATCCAGCGCCGACCCTGACGATCTCGGCACAGCGAAGTCCCCGAGCCCGCCGGGAACTCAGGGACCGATCACACGGGCAGACGATATCGACGCCGATGCCGCCCGGGTACATCTGCACGCGCCGGGCGCTGCGGCACCGCGCACAGAGTCGGCTCAGCCCTTGCGCAGGCCGTCGTAGACCTTCTTGCACTCCGGGCAGACCGGCGAGCCGGGCTTCGGGGAGCGGGTCACCGGGAAGACCTCACCGCAGAGGGCGACCACATGGTTGCCCATGACGGCGCTTTCAGCGATCTTGTTCTTCTTCACGTAGTGGAAGAACTTCGGGGTGTCGTCGCCCGTCGTCTCGTCGGTGGTCGTATCCGGGCGAACCAGAGTGTCGGTACTCACGGATTCCATGATGCCGTATCGGCGCGAACTCGGCCGAGCACGGTCGGCTCCGCGCGCGTTCATCCAGCTGACCAGGCCATGTGCGGTCCGGACCCGACAGTGGGAGACTCAGGGTATGCAGCAGTACGGCGACTCCCCTCACGCCGACGACATCGGCAGCGGTGATCGCCACGACGTGACGATGCCGACGCCTCCTCGCAAATCCACCGGCTACTTCCCGGGCAATGACGAGAAGCATCCGTTGCTGATCACCGAGGCGGCGCCGTCACTGGATGACCAGCATCGCGCACGGGTCCGCCGCTACACCATCATCATGGCCTTCCGCATCCCCTGCCTGATCCTCGCCGCGGTCGCCTACAGCATGTTCAGCAACGCCCTGCTGTCCATCCTGATCATCACCGCCTCCATCCCCCTCCCCTGGATCGCGGTCCTCATCGCCAACGACCGCCCACCCCGCCGCAAGGACGAACCCAGCCGCTGGGACCACCCCCGCACCGCAATCGAATCCCGCCCCCACCGCGCCATCGACACCTAACCCACCCCAGCCCCCAGCTGGACAGGCGTCACCATGCGCTCATGCACACAAGCAGCTCGCCGTGCTGCTTGTGCTCTTCCGCGTGCTCGTCCTCGAAGGCCTGCTCGATCTCGTGGGCGGGGTCGGCGCGCAGGAAGCTACCGGTGCCCGGCTGACCG